>NZ_JBHXVE010000007.1:107329-237252 GCF_042672505.1 Streptomyces sp. NPDC127190 | reverse complement strand
TAATTTGTTTTTATTCGCCTGGGACCCGGTGTTGAAAGTGGCGGGAAACATGGGAATCGGGGGCGGCGGGGCGCCCCTCCTCGCGGGGGGGGCGGGGCTGCTGCGGCCGGGCGGGCTGCTGATCGCCGAGACGGTGCCGGTGGACGTCGACGAGCGCACCCAGGTGCAGGTGGTCGACGCCGTCGGCGGCGCGCGCGGCACCGGTACGCCCTTTCCCTGGGCCCGCGTCGGCACCCCGGCCCTGCTGCGGTACGCGCGCAGGGCCGGCTGGCGGCCGGTGGCTCAGTGGGACGCCGGCGGCCGCTGCTTCGCCGCCCTGCGCACCCGCAGGACGAGCAGCAGCGCCGAACCGGCGAAGAGTACGGCGGTGATCAGCAGCCAGCGCGCCAGGAAGCCGTCCGGGGAGAGTCCGGTGGCCAGCCGGTAGCGGCGGTCCACCATCCCCGCGATCAGCGGGAACCAGACGAGGAGCAGCAGGCCGGACAGCGCGGCCGGCACCCGCACATAGGGGGTCCAGTCGCGCCGTCCGGCCGCTTCGAGCGCGCCCACCGCCGTCCGGTCCGCCAGCGCGTACAGCGGCAGCAGCACCAGATCGTGCAGCAGGGCCGCGCCCACGATCCACAGCGCGACGCCGAACCAGTCACCGGACAGCAGCCGTACCCCCGCATAGCCGGCCAGCGCGAACGAGCAGAGGAGCAGCAGCAGTTGGAAGGGGCTGCCGAGCGGGAGGCGACGCGGCATCACAGGTCTCCGAAGGTCAGTCGGGCCACCCACTTGGTGTTGAGCACACCGGGTGCGGCGGGGACGATGATCCGCGCCGGGTAGCCGTGGTCGGGGGACAGATCCTCGCCGTTGACCTGAAGGGCGAGCAGGGAGCGTCCGTCGGCCACCTGGTTGGCGCGCAGCGCCGCCCGGCGGAAGGCGCCGTGCCGTTGCAGGGACGTGACGAGCACGTCCGGCGCCGCGTCCTGGTAGCCGACGAGCGCCGCGAGGTCCCGCAGCCGCACCCCGCGCCACCACTGGTCGGCGGTGGACCAGCCCTCCACGCAGGCGATGGGCAACGAGGAGCTGTGTTGGGGCATTCGGAGCAGGTCGGCGCGGCTGAGCCGGACGGTGCCGGTGCGGCCGGTGACCACGAGCCGCCAGGCGTCCTGGTGAGTGTCGGCCGGGGTGATCCCGGCGTACGCGGCCGTCTTGTTGATCTGGAAGCCGTTCGGGCCGCCGCCGGGGTCGGCCGTGCCGTGCGGCGCGAGCAGGGCCGTACGGCGGAAGGGACCGCCCAGGCTCTGCCCGACCGTGGTCAGGAACAGCAGCAGCGAGCCGCCGCCGACCAGACCCAGGGCGCCGCGCCGGGAGACGGTGGGCGGGGCGGGACGCGGGGAGGCGAGGTCGGTCTCCTGGGGCGGCCAGGAGGCCGGCTCGGTCTCCCCTGGCGACGCAGAAGCCGGGGCGGTCTCCCCGGGCTGCGGGGAGACCGGGGCGGCGTCCTCGGGCTCGGGCGACCGCCGCCGTACGGCTCGCACGGCGGCCGGTGCCTTCAGCACGACGTGGGCCACGAACGCGGCGAAGAAGACCCAGGCGCCGTAGAAGTGCAGCGGATAGAAGGAGCCCGGGAAGACGTAGTCCAGCTGGACGTTGAGCACCCCGGTGGTGAACTCGAACAGCCCGCCGCCGACCAGCAGCACCAGCGAGAGCCGCTCCAGGGCGTGGGTGACCGAGCGGGCCGGCGGCAGGGCGAACAGCCTCGGCACGACCGACCACAGCTTGGCCAGCAGCACGGGGACCAGGGTGATGCCGAGCGTGACATGGAGGCCCTGGGTGAAGCGGTACAGCCACACCGGGCCGGTCGGCCAGGGGAAGAGGTAGAAGCCGAGGAGCCCCTTGTCCGGGGTGGTGTCGTTGACCGGGGACAGGCCCGGGTTGTAGGCGGCGTAGGACACCAGGCCGGTCAGGAACAGCACCGTGATACCGGCCAGCAGGACGAGGCCGAGCACGGAGGTGAACCAGGTGCCGCGCAGCGGACTGCGCCAGAAACCGGGAGAGGTGGGAAGCCGGGGATGGTCGCGCATAGGCCGACCGTAGGCCGGGGGACCCCGCTTCCGGCGGCTGCGACCGATGACGAAACGCTGACGTCCGGCCCGGCCGGGCGCCCCGGGCCGCCCGCTCGGCCTAGCGTGCCGCTGTGACTCGCTCCCTGCGCCGCGACCTGTACGCCGCCGCTGCCGCCGTCGCGCTGGTGACGGCCGCCGTGCTGGCCGGCCGCCGCATCCAGTTCACCCGGCACACCCTGTTCGTGCACTGGCCGCCGCTGTTCGCCGACTGGGACCCGCATGCCGGCCCCGGCACCCCCGCGGCGCTCGCCGTGGCCGCGGCCGTCGTCGTGTACGGCCCCGCCCTCGCCGACCGGCTGCCCTGGCGGACGCTGCTCGCCGCCGCCTGGGCGAGCGCCACCGCCTGGATCCTGTCCCTGGCACTGGTCGACGGCTGGCAGCGGGGCGTGGCCGGCCGGCTGACCACCCGTGAGGAGTACCTGCGGGTCATCGGCCGCTTCCACGACATCCCGGCCGCCCTGCGGGACTTCACCCGGCACATCGTCAGCGGCGGCCCCGCCCCCTGGCCCGCCCATGTCGCCGGCCATCCCCCGGCCGCCACGCTCACCTTCGTCCTGCTGGACCGGGCCGGGCTGCACGGCGGCGGCTGGGCCGGCACCTGGTGTGTGCTGGCCGGCGCGACGGGCTGTATGGCGGTGCTGGTCGCGCTGCGCGCGCTGACCGGCGAGAGCCTCGCCCGGCGGGCCGCGCCCTTCCTGGTGCTGGCGCCGGCCGCGGTGTGGCAGGGCGTCTCGGCCGACGGGTACTTCGCGGCCGTCGCCGCCTGGGCCGTGGCACTGCTCGCGCTCGCACTGACCCGGGGGTCGCTCGGGGCGGCGGTGGGGTCGGGGCTGCTGTTCGGGCTGACCTGCTATCTCTCGTACGGCCTGACGCTGTTCGCGCTGCTCGGCGCGGCGGTGCTGGTACTGGCCCGGCACGGGCTGCGCCGCCGTCGGGTGCTGCTGCCGGCGCTGCTCGCCGGACTGGCGGTGTTCCCGCTGGTGTTCACGCTCGCGGGCTTCGCCTGGTGGGACGGCTACCACCTGCTGATCACCCGCTACTACCAGGGCGTCGGCGGCACGCGCCCGTACGGCTACTGGGTGTGGGCCAACCTCGCCTGCACGGCGATCCTCACCGGCCCGGCCACGGCGGCGGGGCTACGGCGCACCGGTGCCGTCCTGCTCCGGCGCGAGGGCACCGGGGCCGGCCCGGACGGGGCGCAGACCCGCCTCGCGCTCCTGGTCTGCGCCGGTCTGCTCGCCCTGCTGATCGCCGACCTGTCGGGCATGAGCAAGGCGGAGACGGAACGGATCTGGCTGCCCTTCGCACTGTGGCTGCTCCCGGCGTGCGCGCTCCTGACCCACCGGCGCGGCTGGCTCACCGCCCAGGCCGTGCTCGCGCTGCTGATCAACCATCTGCTGCTGACGGGCTGGTGAGGCCGACCCCGGCCTCTTTACCTATGTTGACATAGGTATATCGGCGTACTTATGCTCGGCGCATGTCCCAGCCCAGCGCGTCCGCCCAGGACCTCGCCGCCATGGCGTCGAGCCTGGTGGCGTGCCTGCCCGCGCTGGCCCGGGCCATCGAGCGCCAGGTCGACCTGGACCATCCGCACCCCAAGCCCTCGGAGGCGCAGCTCGCGCTGCTACGGCACGTGGAGACCCACGAAGGGGTCACCGTGCGCGTCGCGGCCGAGGCCCTGCGGATGAAGCCGAACAACGTCAGCGCCCTGGTCACGCAGCTGACCGAGCAGGGGCTGCTGGAGCGGCGGCCGGACCCCGCCGACAAGCGCGTCGCCCATCTGCACCTCACGCCGCTGGCCCGGCACCGCATCGCCGAGGTCAAGGACCTCATGGGCGCCCATGTCGTACGAGCGCTGCACGCTCTGACCGACGGCGAACAGGACGCCCTCGGCTCCGCCCTGGGCGCACTCGCCTCGCTCGAGCGGAACCTGCACAGCCGCGCCGTCTGAGCCGGCACACGGGGCCCCGCCGGGGCGTCGTGCGCTCGTCCGCGCGCTGCCTCCCCACGGCGCCGTTTCCCGCGCCCCGGCCCGGCCGCTCCTCGGCCGGCCGCCTCGGCGTTGCCCGGCCATTCCTCGGCCGGCCGCCTCTCCACGCCTCGGCGTTCCCCGGGCGGGCCCCGCCCGTCCGTCGTTCTCGCCCGACCCACGAAAGACAGACATGCCCTCCGTCACCTCCTCCGCCTCGCCGACCCCCGCGGCGACCGCGAACCAGCCCCGCGGTCGGCGGGCCAACCCCTGGCTGACCCTCGTCGCCGTCGCCTTCGGCCTGTTCATGGTCGGCCTCGACGGCTCGGTCGTCTCGATCGCGAACCCCGAGATCGGCCGGGACCTGCACGCGTCCACCGCCGATCTGCAATGGGTGACCAACGCCTATCTGCTGGCCCTCGCCGCCGCCCTGATCCTCGGCGGCAAGCTCGGCGACCGGTTCGGGCGCCGCACCTTGTACCTGACCGGCGTCGCCGGGTTCACCGTGGCGTCCGTGACCATCGGGCTGTGCGGATCCATCACGGGCGTCATCGTCTTCCGCGCCGTCCAGGGCTTCTTCGGCGCCCTGCTGATGCCGAACACTCTCGGCATGCTGCGGGCGGTGTTCCCGCCCAAGAAGTTCGGCATGGCGGTCGGCATCTGGGCCATGGTCTCCTCCGTCTCCACCGCCCTCGGCCCCATCGTCGGCGGTCTGCTCGTGCAGCACGTCGACTGGGAGTCCGTCTTCTTCGTCAACGCCCCCATCGGCGTCGTCGCGCTCGTCTTCAGCGGCGCCGTGCTGCCGCAGAGCAGGAACACCGCAGCCGCACACGAGAAGTTCGACATCACCGGCGTCGTGCTGCTGGCCCTCGGACTGCTCGCCCTCGTGTTCGGCGTCGTCAAGGGCGAGGCGTGGGGCTGGACCTCGGGCGGCACCCTGGGCGCCGTCGCGGCCGGCCTGGTGATCCTGGCGGTCTTCGCCGTCCACGAGACCCGTGTCGCGGCACCGCTGCTGCCGATGCGTCTGTTCCGCAGCCCGGCGCTGGCCATCGGCACGCTCATCACCGCGCTGAACTTCTTCGTCCTGCTCGGCGTGATCTTCTTCGTCATGCTGTATCTCCAGAACGTACGCGGCTTCTCCCCCGTCGAGGCCGGGGTGCGCACCCTGCCGCTGAGCCTGGCCTCGGTGGTGGCCTCCCCGCTCGGCGCGGCGCTGACCGACCGGTTCGGGCCCCGGCTCACCATGCCCCTCGGCATGGCCCTCCAGGCCGCCGCCTGCTTCACCATGCTCGGCTGGAGCGCGCACTCCTCCTACACCGCGCTGTGGCCGCCGTTCGTCGCGCTCGGCCTCGGTGTGGGCATGGTGATGTCGTCCTCCTCCGACGCGATCGTCGGCAACGCCCCCGTCCGGGACGCCGGTGTGGCGGGCGGTCTCCAGGCGACGGCCCTTCAGATCGGCGGCGCGCTCGGCACTTCCGTGCTGGTCTCGCTCATCGGCAGCCGGGTGGGCTCCACCCTCGCCGGCGAACTGGTCTCCGCCGGTGTCCCCGCCGGTGCGGCCCAGGGCCTGACCGGGGCGCGGGACGCCGTCGCCATGGGGGTCGCCCCGGCCTCCGGCGAGCTGCCGGACCGGCTCGGGGCGGCCGTCGCCGAGGGCAGCCACCAGGCGTTCATGAACGGCGTGCACACCTCCGTGCTGGCCGCCGGTGTGCTGTGCGTCGCCGGTGCCCTGCTCGCGGTGACCGGCGTGCGGCGCGCCCCCGAGCCGGCCGGCCACTGAGCGCGGCGGCTCGTCCCGCTCCCCCGCACTCCTGTTTGCCCCGTGTTTCGCCGCGGGGTCTGGACAGGCTTCTACCCGTCAGTAAGGTTGCTCCGGCATGGCCGCCCGAGCAGTCGGCCCGGCGGTCAAGTGGCGCCAGGATGAGGGGGATTCATGAGCGGGACGAGCCGTCGCGGCTTCGTGCTGGGGGCGGCAGCGGCCGCCGGTGCCGCGCTGTGGCCGGTGCTGACACCGGGGCGCGCGCTGGCCCGGGAGCGCGCCCTGGCGGCCACCTCCGCCCGTGCGGTGAGCGTCGCCGGGACCACGCTGGAACAGGTTGCGACGCCGGTCGGCGACGGGGCGTACCGGCGCCTCGCGGCGGGGCCCGGCTGGCCGCTGGTGGTGCGCGGCGAGCTGGCCGGTGCCGGGTCGGGCCGGGACGACCGGCGCACCGGCCTGGCCTCCTTCGTGCAGTTCACCGACCTGCATCTGACGGACACCGAGTCACCGGTGCGGTTCGAGTATCTGGCGCGGTTCAACGACAGCGCGCACCGCCCGCAGGAGACGCTGACCGTGCGCGGCGCGTCCTCGCTCGTGGAGCGGGTCAACCAGGTCCGCCGGGGGCCGTACACCGGGCTGCCGTTCGGTCTGGTCATGGCGACCGGGGACAACACCGACAACCACGAGCGGCTCGAACTCGACTGGTACCTCACGGTCATGAGCGGCGGCCGGATCGTCCCGAACAGCGGCGACACCGCGCGCTACGAGGGCGTGCAGAACTCCGGCAGCGGACAGTACTGGAACCCCGAGTCCGCGTTCCAGGACGCGTACAAGGCCCGGGGACTGCCGCGGATCCCCGGCTTCCTCGACGGCGCGATACGGCCGTTCGACGCTCCCGGTCTCGGTGTCCCCTGGTACACGACGGTCGGCAACCACGACGACAGCATCGAGGGCAGCCTGCCGGACCTCGGTCTGCTGAACGACCTCTACACCGGTTCCCGCAAGCTGGAGGGGTGCGACGACGCCACCGCGGCCCGGCTCGCGGACGCGATGCTGCACGACCCGGCCGAGGCCGTGCTGCTGCTGGGCAAGCTGCTGGCCGGCGGCGGCGCGGTCCGCACCGTCACCCCGGACGAGCGGCGCCACCCCTTCACCCCGGCGGAGTTCGCGCGGGCCCATCTGAACCCGGCGTACACCGGTGCCGGTCCGGTGGGCCACGGCTTCACCCGGGACTCGGCCGACAGCGGACGCCTCTACTACACCTTCGACCTCGCCGACGGCATCCTCGGGATCAGCCTCGACACGACCAACCGGGCCGGTTTCGCGGACGGTTCACTCGGCACCGCACAGCTGAACTGGCTGGAGTCGGTCCTGAAGGCGCACAGCGGCCACTGGTACGACGCCGACGGCCGGGTGGTGCCCGGGGGCACCGACAGCCGCCTCGTGGTGGTCTTCAGCCATCACACCAGCGCGACGATGGGCAACCTGCTGCCGGACCCGTACCGCCCGTTCGAGGCCCGGCACGGCGGCGACCAGCTGGTCGCGCTGCTCCAGCGCTTCCCGAACGTCGTGGCCTGGGTGAACGGCCACACGCACACCAACCGGATCGTCCCGCACGGCCACAGCGTCCCGGAGCGCGCCTTCTGGGAGATCAACACGGCCTCGCACGTGGACTATCCGCACCACGCCCGGATCATCGAGATCGCCGACAACCGGGACGGCACACTGTCCCTCTTCACCACGCTCATCGAGTCGGCGGCCCCGTACCGCACGGACTTCTCCGACACCTCCGACCCGGGCCTGGCCGCCCTCTACCGGGAGCTGGCCTGCAACGACCCCTACGCCACCCCCGCCACCCGCATCGGCACGGCCGCCGACCACAACACCGAACTGCTGCTGACCAGGCCGGCGTCCTAGGTCAGCGCGAAGTAGCGCAGCCACACATAGGCCAGGGAGACCGTCACCGTCGCGGCGGTGACGATCAGGCCGTGCCGGGTGAACTGCCAGAAGGAGATGGGCCGGCGGTTGCGTTCGGCGATGCCGAGCACGACCACGTTGGCCGAGGCGCCGATCGCGGTGGCGTTGCCGCCCAGGTCGGCGCCGAGGGTGAGGGCCCACCACAGGACGTGGTGGCCGCTGCCGCCCATGTCGTGGACCAGCCCGGAGGTGATCGGCGCCATGGTGGCGACGTACGGGATGTTGTCCACGACGCCGGACAGCACCGCCGAGCCGCCGAGCAGGGTCAGCGCGCCGCCCTGTCGGCTGCCGCCGATCAGGTCCGCCAGCCCGTGGGAGACCTCGTCGATCACCCCGGTGCCGATCAGCCCGCCGATCATGACGAACAGGCCCGCGAAGAAGGCCAGCGTGGGCCACTCCACCTCGGCGAGGACGTCGTTGGTGTCGACCGCGGAGACGGCGACGAGCAGACCGGCGCCGAGCAGGGCGACGACGCTGGGCTGGTAGTGCAGCACCGGGTGGAGCACGAAGCCGGCCACGACCAGGGCGAGGACGGCCAGCCCCTGGATCAGCAGCCGGGGGTCCCGGATGGCCTCGCGCTCCTCCAGTTCCATGATCTCGGCGGCGCGTTCGGCGTCGTAGCCGAGCGCGCCGCGGAACATGATCCGGCACAGCAGGAGCAGCACGAGCAGCAGCAGGACGGCGAGCGGGGCCAGGTGGACGACGAAGTCGTTGAAGGTCAGCCCGGCCCGGCTGCCGATGATGATGTTGGGCGGGTCGCCGACCAGGGTCGCGGTTCCGCCGATGTTGGCGGCCATGACCTCGGCGATGAGGAACGGCGCCGGGGACAGCGCGAGGCGTTCGCATACCAGCAGGGTGACCGGCGCGATCAGCAGCACGGTGGTGACGTTGTCCAGCAGGGCCGAGGCGAGCGCGGTGAGGACGACGAGCATCGCGAGGACCCGGAAGGGCCGGGCGTGGGACCGCTTGACCGCCCAGATCGCCAGGTACTCGAACATGCCGGTCTTCTTGAGCACGCCGACGATCGTCATCATGCCGAGCAGCAGGAAGATCACGTTCCAGTCGATGCCCGACTCCTGGGAGTAGAACGCCGAGACGTCGTCGGTGGCGCCGATCGCGAGCATCAGACCCGCGCCGCCCAGGGCCACGGCGACACGGTGGATCTTCTCGCTGATGATGAGAACGTACGCGCCGACGAAGACGGCGATCGCGGCCCAGCCGTGCCAGTCGCTCACAGTGCTCCGGTTGCTGCTCGTGCCTGAGGGGAGCAAGGGGTGGAACAGACATCTGTCCCCTGCTCGCCGACCAGACTTCCCGGCACACCGGAGCGAACCTTACCGGTCCTTGATGCGTCTTTGACAAGCCCCTGACGCGCCGTCCGTTCAGGAGGCGGCGAGCAGCAGCCGCTCCAGAAGCTGGGACGCGGTGATCACGCCGAGCAGCCGGCGTCCGGCCCCGTCGCCGTCCACGACCGCCACCAGCGGGCTGCGCACCCGCGCCATCAGCGCGGCGACCTCCAGCGCGGTCGCGTCGGGCTCGGCCACCGGCGGCGCGGGCACGCTCCGGGACAGGCAGTCGCGGACCGTACGGCCCTCCAGCGCCCGGCACAGCCGGTCGGCGTGGCGTTCGTCCACCACGGCGGCCAGCGTGGGGTCGTCGAGCACATACGCCGGCACCAGAGTCTTGATCATCTGCGAGGCCGGGAGGACCGCCTGCGGCGCGCCCTGCGCGTCCAGGACCAACAGGGCCGGCAGCCGGTGCTCGGCCATCAGCCGTGCCGCGGCGGTCGCGTCGGTGTCGACGCCCACGGTCTCGTACTCCACTGCCAGGTCTCGTGCCCGCACGTCGGCTCCCGTTCCGCTGTGTGTCCCGCGGCCATTGTGCGGCAGCGCGGCCGGGCCGCCGGCGTCCCGGGTGCGCCTACAGGCGGATGACGAGCAGCGCCGTGTCGTCCGTGGCGCCGGCGGCCGGGAGCAGGTCGAGCAGGAGTGCCGCGGCCAGCTCCTCGGGTCCGAGCGCGCGGTGGGCGGCGAGGGAGCGGGCGAGCCGGGCGAAGCCGGCCTCCAGGTCCTCCCCGCGGCGTTCGACCAGCCCGTCCGTGTACAGCACCAGGGTGTCTCCCCCGGCGAAGGCCAGCTCGGCCTGCGGGCGGCGGACGTGGTCGGGGTGGGCGCCGAGCGGCGGGTCGGTGGCCTCGTCCAGGAACACCACGGTGCCGTCCGCGCACAGCAGTGCGGGCGGGGGGTGACCGGCGCTGCTGTAGGTGAGGGTGCGGCCGTCCCAGTCGATGTGCACGGACACCACGGTGGTGGACTCGGCGCCCTCGACCGAGCGGGCGTACAGGTCGAGTACGTCCAGGGCCTGGGCGGGGCCCGCCGAGACCCGGGAGGCCGCACTCAGGGCGCTGCGCAGCTGGCCCATGACGCACGCCGCGGCCAGGCCGTGCCCGACGACGTCGCCGACCGCCGCCTGCATACAGGTACCGGCCAGCTCGACCAGGTCGTACCAGTCGCCACACACGTTCAGCGCGCCGACCGCGGGCCGGTAGCGCACCGCGATCCGCTCGTGGTCCGTCAGCGGTGGGGCGGGGAGCATGGCGTCCTGGAGGGCGAGGGCGATCTCGCGTTCCCGGGCGTGGGCCCGGCGCAGGCGTTCGTTGACCTCCTGGAGCTCCCGGGACCTGGTGTACAGCTCCGCCTCCAGCACCCGGGCCCGGTCGCCCACCGCGCGGCCGCGGGCCCGGAGCAGCTCCGTGACCTCCTCCACCCGGTGCACCAGCAGGATCACCCGGCCGTCGGTGTCCAGGACCGGTGCGTTGATCGGGCTCCAGTACCGCTCCTCCCACTCGCCGGGGCGCTCCCGCGACTCGACGTCGTAGCGCTGAAGGGCCATGGTGTCCCGCTCGCCCGTGGCCAGCACCCGGCGCAGCGACGCCTCCAGGTTGCGGGCTCCACTGGCCCCGGCGTCGGCGGGGTTGTCGGGGAACACGTCGAACAGATAGCGGCCGATGAGGTCCTCGCGGGCGCGGCCGGAGTGGCGCAGGAAGTCCTCGTTCGCATCCAGGTAGACCAGGTCCGGCGTGAGCAGCGCGACCATGCCCGGCAGTGCCCCGAACACCGCCCGGTAGTCGATGCGCGCCTCGCTCACGGTCACGGGCCGCTCCCTCGCAGTGGCAGCCGCGGGGACGCAGCGCCCCGGTGGCACGGCACCGCGCGCCCACGGACGGGCACGGCCACACCGTACGCCGCCTCCGGCACCGGGCGCATGTCGAGACGGGCGGGGCAGCGCGCGGCGGGGGCGCGGGGAGCGGCAGCGGGTCTTCCCGGTGGGCCGGACGGCGGCCCCGGGTACGGCCCCACCGCCCGGGAGCGGCCGCCGCACGAGGGGCGGCGCCCTCCCCTATGCCTGGGAGGCTTCTGCGCCCGGCCGACGGCGGGCCCTTTCCGGCGGCGCGGCCCGGGCAGTAGGCCGGCGTCCGGGTGCGCATGCCGGACGGGGTGCACCGGCTGCGGCAGGACGTCCGACCTGGGCGAGCGCCGCGCCGGATTGCGGTCAAGTTGGTGGCGGACGGCGCGGACACCCCCGCTCGTCCGCCGGGCGGCATGCCCGCCCGGCACCCCCTGCACGCCGAGAAGGACCGGCGGGTGACCGAACTGCCGTACGCCCGGGCCGTGTTCCGGTAGGCGCGGGCGCACCCACCGGACTTCTCGACCGCTGCCGTCACCGCGCCCGGGCCGCCGGGGTCAGGCGGACGGGACCGTGATCTCCCGCTTGAGGATCTTGCCGCTCGGGCCCAGCGGCAGCGCCTCGGTCAGCCAGATCCGCCGCGGGTACTTGTAGGCGGCGACCCGCTCCCGGACGAACTCCCGGAGTTCCTCGGGCTCCGCCTGGGCTCCCGGGCGCAGCACGACCGCCGCCGCCACCTCCTCGCCGAGCCGGGCGTCCGGCACACCGAGGACGGCGGCGAGGGCGACGGCGGGGTGCTCGTGCAGGACCTCCTCGATCTCGCGCGGGTAGACGTTGTAGCCGCCGCGGATGATGAGGTCCTTCTTCCGGTCGACGATGAACAGATAGCCGTCCTCGTCCTGGCGGGCCAGGTCGCCGGTGCGCAGCCAGCCGTCGGGGACGGCCTCGGCGGTCTCCGCGGGCAGGTTCCAGTACCCCTTCATCAGGTTCGGTCCGCGTACGGCCAGTTCGCCGACCTCTCCGGGGGCCACGTCCCGGCCGGTGTCGTCGAGCAGCCGTACCTCGACGTCGCGGATGGGCGTGCCGATGGAGCCGGGCTTGCGCGGGCGGTCGAGGTGGTTGAAGGTGACGACCGGGCTGGTCTCGGACATGCCGAAGCCCTCCAGCACGACGCAGCCGAAGCGCCGTTCGAAGCCGTGCAGGATCTCCACCGGCAGCGAGGCGCCGCCCGACATGCACTGGCGCAGACTGGACACGTCGGCCTCGGCCGCGGCGGGGTGCTGGAGCAGCGCGGCGTACATGGTGGGCACGCCCTCGAAGACGGTTGCCCGGTGGCGGGCGATGGCGTCGAGCACGGTCGGCGGGTCGAAGCGGGGTATGAGGACGAGCGCCGCGCCGCTGCGGACGGCGACGTTCATCGTGCAGGTCTGCCCGAAGATGTGGAACAGCGGCAGACAGCCGACGATCACGTCCTCGGCCGTCACCCGCTGGACGTCGGTGACATTGACCTCGGTGTTGTGGCGGATCCCGGCGTGGGTGAGCGCGGCGCCCTTGGGGCGGCCGGTGGTGCCCGAGGTGTAGAGCAGCACGGCGATGTCGTCGTCGGCCGTGTCCGCCACCTCGGGCCGGGGCTGACGGGCCGCCAGTTCGGCGGCGAGGGCGGCAGGTTCGACCGCGAGGTGCCGTACGCCGGCGGCGGCCGCGCCCGCGGTGCCCTCGCCGGGCGCCTGGTGCCATTCGAGGAGCAGCACGGCGCCGGAGTCCCGCAGGTGGAACTCGGTCTCGCGCTCCTTGAGCAGCGGGTTCATCGGGACGACGATGGCGCCGGCGCGCAGCACGCCGTAGTAGAGGACGACGAACTCGGGCACGTTCGGCAGCATCAGCGCGACCCGGTCGCCCGGGCGCACGCCCTCCGCCTCCAGCAGGGTGGCGGCCTGGGCGGTCAGCCGGTCGAGTTCGGCGTAGGTGATGGCCGTCGTACCCAGCAGCAGCGCCGGCCGGTCGGGCAGCCGTCGGGCCGTCTCGACCAGGAACTCCGCCAGATTGGCCATGATCACTCCTCGCTACCGCGCTCTCGGCGCTCACGGCCCCCGCCGGAACGCTCACGGCATCGTGGCGTGCGCGGGCACGGGCGTCCATATGGCGGAGCCCACAGTGCGCCGAACGCGAACAGCGCCCGGTGCGTCCGGCGGCCGCGAACTGCCGTGTCGCGGCGGCCGGTCGGGGGCGGCACCCGCGGTGGAACGGCGTGCGGGGGTGCGGGAGCGGGATCCGGAGGGGGCTGTACCGCGTGGTCCGTTGCGTCCGCCCGTGGGGTCGATCAGGGTTCGGCGGGTGAGTACGTTTCCCCCGCAGCGCCGTGAGTTGTCCGGGAGCCGGGACGCCGGTCCCGCCGTCGGGAGTGAGCAGGGGTGGCCGGTGTGGACCCCCGGTGCCCTTCGGGCGGTGGCGGTGTTCGCGGCCGTACGCCTGGCAGGAGCCGCTCTGGTGGCGCTGGTGAGCCGGCTCTCGGGCCACTCACCGCTGAAGGGTCTGGCCCACTCCTGGGACTCGGTCTGGTATCTGCACATCGCCACGCACGGCTACGGCACCCGGCTCCACATCACGCAGAGCGGCGCGGTGCAGACCGACTGGGCCTTCTTCCCGCTGTACCCGGGGCTCGTCCACGCGGTGACGGCGCTGCTGCCGCTGTCCCCGGCACAGGCAGCCGTGCTGCTCGCGTGGGGTGCCGCCGGGGCGGCGGCGCTCGGTGTCCACTCCCTCGTCCACCGCCTGTACGACCCCTCGACCGCCGCCGCCCTGGTCGTGCTGTGGGCGGTCCTTCCGCAGTCGGTGGTGCTGAGCCTCGCCTACACCGAGCCGCTGTGCGCCGCCCTCTGCGCGTGGTGCCTGTACGCGCTGTTCCAGCGGCGCTGGGCGGCGGCCGGGGTGCTGGCCGGGTTCGCGGGTCTGTCCCGGCCGAACGGCATCGCGGCGGCCGCGGCCGTGATCGTGGTGGCCGGCCGTGAGGTCGTACGGCGCGACGGCCGGGTGCCGGCCGGGCTGTGGGCCGGGGTGCTGGTGGCGCCGCTCGGCTGGGCGGGCTACGTGCTGTGGGTGGGGCACCGGACCGGGGATCTGCTGCACGGGTACTTCCATGTGCAAAACGCGTGGGACACCCGCCTCGACCTCGGTGCCGGGACCCTGCGCTTCCTGGTGTCGCTGCCCTGGCACGGTGGCGACGTCGTGCACGACGTGGCGCTGGTGATCGTCGTGGCGGGCATCGCCCTGTTCTGGCGGCTCTGCCGGGAGCGGGCCCCGCTGGCGCTCCTCGTCTATGCCGGGGTGCTGCTGCTGCCGGTGGTGGCGGTCTCCGGCCCGTTCGAGTCCCGGCCGCGGTTTCTGCTGCCCGCGTTTCCGCTGCTCGTCCCGGCGGCCCGGGCACTGGTGCGGCTGTGGCGGACCCGGCCGGCCCGGTTCCGGCTGGTGGGCGCGGCCCTCGTCGCCGTCTCCCTGTCCTACGGCACCTTCCTGGCCTTCGCGTCCCACTCCCCCTGACCGGCCGGGCCCGCTCGGCACACGGAGAGCCGAGTCCACGACTCCATGTCACCATGGTGCTGAGCATCACCCTACTAAGGGGGTGTGGACCATGGCCGTGTCAGAGCAGACGCCCGGTCCCAGTACTCATCGCCCAGGGCTCAGGCGCGAGATCGGCTTCATCGGACTCATCTGGGCCTCGGAAGGCTCGATCATCGGATCCGGGTGGCTGTTCGGCGCGCAGGGTGCCCTGGCCGCCGCGGGCCCCGCCGCCATCATCTCCTGGGCCATCGGCGGACTCGCGATCCTCATCCTGGCGCTGGTGCACGCCGAACTCGGCGGGATGTACCCGGTGTCGGGCGGCACGGCCCGCTTCCCGCACTATGCCTTCGGGGGCGCCGCGGGCGCGTCCTTCGGCTGGTTCTCCTGGCTCCAGGCGGCCACGGTGGCGCCCATCGAGGTGCTGGCGATGATCACCTACGCCCAGCACTACTCGTGGGCGAGCGGCTGGGAGAAGGTGGAGGGCGGCGAACACGTCCTGACCCCGCCGGGCATCGCCGTGGCGGTGGGGCTGATGGCGGTCATCACGGCCGTCAACTTCCTCAGCATCCGGATGCTGGCCAACACCAACAGCGCCGCGACCTGGTGGAAGGTCGGCGTCCCGCTGCTGACGATCTTCGTGTTCGCCGTGGCCCAGTTCCACACGAGCAACTTCACCGCGGCGGACGGCTTCAACCCGTACGGCGCCAAGGGCATCCTGTCCGCGGTCTCCACCAGCGGCATCATCTTCGCGCTGCTGGGGTTCGAGCAGGCGGACCAGCTGGCCGGCGAGAGCGCCAACCCCAAGCGGGACATCCCGCGGGCGGTGATCGGCTCGATCCTCCTCGGCATCCTGATCTACATCCTCTTGCAGGTCACCTTCCTCGCCGCGCTGCCCGCCTCCCAGATCGGCGCCCACTGGGCGAACTCCGCGTTCACCGCCCTCAGCGGTCCCTTCGCCCAGGTCGCCACCCTGATCAGCCTGGGCTGGCTGGCCACGATCCTCTACCTCGACGCCGTCATCTCCCCGGCCGGCACCGGACTGATCTACATCACCGGTTCGTCCCGGGTGTCGTACGGCCTGAGCCGCAACGGCTATGTGCCGTCCGTCTTCGAGAGCACCAACCGGCGGGGTGTCCCCTGGGTCGGTCTGATCACCGCCTTCGTGATCGGCTGCATCTGCTTCCTGCCGTTCCCGAGCTGGCGGTCCCTGGTCGGGCTGATCACCAGCGCCAGTGTGCTGATGTACGCCGGTGCCCCGCTGTCCTTCGGGGTGTTCCGCAACCGGCTGCCGGACGCCCACCGCCCCTACCGGCTGCCCGGCGGCGCCTGGATGTCGCCGCTCGCCTTCGTCGTCGCCAACCTGCTGATCCTCTGGTCGGGCTGGACCACCGACTGGAAGCTGGGTGTCGCCATCCTCCTCGGGTACGTCATCCTGGTCGCCAACCGGGTGTTCAAGATGAACCCGATCACCCCCCAGCTCGACCTGCGCGCGGCCCAGTGGCTGCCGGTCTACCTGGTCGGCATGGGCCTGATCGTCTACCTCAGCGACTTCGGCCCGCTCAAGCACCCCTGGTTCCCGCTGTGGTGGGACATCGGTGTGGTGGCCGTCTTCAGTCTGGTCATCTACTACTGGGCCCTGGCGGTCGCACTGCCGAGCGAACAGATCCAGCACCTCATCGACCAGGTCGTCGTACCGGAGGAAGAGGACATCCTCTGACCGGGGTTCCGTGCCCCTGCCGACGCCCTACGGGAACACCGGGCCCTGCGGCAATGCGGCGATGTCCCGGAGGAACCGTTCAAGCGCCTCCAGCAGGACGCCGGGTTGCTCCAGGTGGAGGTCGTGCCCTGCCCCGGGGATGCTCATCGCCACCGCCTCGGGTCGCTGCCGGAGCATCCTGTCGCACTCGTCCGGAGCGATGAGTCCGGATTGGCCGAGCACGGCCGGCGTCGGGCAGATGATGCTCGTCCACTCGTCCCAGGAGGAACGCCGGGCGTTCTCGGCCAGGGAGTCGACCACGTCCAGCTGGAAGAAGCCGTCCTCCAGCCATTCTGCGTCTTCTACCCGGACCCGTCGGCGCTCGTCGCCCCCGCACCCGCAGTGCGCGGACGCGGGGGCGGCCGGTCGATGCGAGGGAGCCGGATGCCTTCGAGCACGGCCGTACCGGGGTCGCTGCGCTGTCCGGCGGTGGCCAGGGGGGCAGAAGGTCACCGGCCTGGGCGGTTGGAGGCCGTGGCGGAGGGGCGGGGCCGGGACAGGACGGGCTGCTCTACGCGCAGGGCCAGTGCCGTCCAGTAGGCGGTGTCGTCGACGGAGTCGTAAGCACAGGTGCGGGCGATGCTCCCGGCGGCGACCTGTGGACCGAGCCGGGTCGGCCGTGCGCACCGCGTTGAGCACACGGCCGACCCGGTCCGCCGTCATGTGCCGGTGATCTCCTTCAGCTTCCCCTGGGCCTTCAGGTCCCCGACCACGGTGCTCGTGAAGTACTGGGTGCCGAGCCCGGGCTGGTTGAACCAGGGCCTGGCCGGACCGGCCTCGACCGTGAACGCCTCGGTGACCTCGTAGAGGTGGTAGTTGAACGGAGGATCGGCGGTGTTGTACTCGTCGAGGTTGTTCGGCGGGATCGCGCGCTTGGCATACGGAGTGCCCTGTGGTGCGAGGTACTGACCCGAGTCCCCCCTGCCGAAGAGGTCGATGCGCTGCCCCTTCCGGAGCGTCAACGGATGTTCCACGGGGCGGCCGTCGCGGAGCACGAACCCGTTGTTGTCCGGGTACCACCAGCCGCCGATCTGCTGCGTCGGGTCCTTCTGCGGGTTGGTCTGCCAGTAGCACCCGAGGAACCAGTAACGCGAGGTGGGGCCCTCCGGACGGTAACCCCGCAACATCCTCCCGATGGGGCCGGTCCGGGGAAGCACCTTGGGACCGAGCCGCCAGTCATTGCCGTGGTAGGCCTCCAGCTGCGGGTACGGTGCGGTGTTCTTCGCGGTCTCCCGATGCGTGGTGGGGCAGGCGAGGCCGTTTTTGCTCTGGGTGGACGCGGCTTGGGCGGCGGCCGGTGAGACGCCCGCCAGCAGGAGCGACAGAACGGCGCTCCCTACGATTCTGCGCGGTACGCGCATCCGATGTCTCCTTGACTGTGGCCCCCTCTGGGAACGCCGTCCAGTGCACCCGTTGATCCGCAGGGCGCTTCGGAAGCTGGCATCGGTGGCCACTCGAATGGCTGTGCAAGTACGCACGGACAGCCGAACAACAGTGCCGTGTGCGGCAGTCGCCGAGGGAAATCACCGCCGGGGTCCGGACACCAAGTCGAGCATCAAACAGATGTACGCCCGTGAGCCACCCCTGACGCCGTCCTTTTCGGCGGAGGGTGCGGGTGCCCGGGCGGGTCGTCGGGCACTGTGGCCAGGGCCGCGACGGTGTCCTGTGGTTGCGCTCAGGCGACACCTGGCTGCGCATCGCAGCGTGAACCGTCCCTGACGAGCCCCCCGCCCGGCCGGTTCCGGGCCGGGGGGCGGCGGGGGTCCTTGACAGGAGGGGGGTGGGGGGCCACCGTTCCCGGGTGTACTGCCTGTTACCGGACAACGTTGTCGAACGGGCATGCACCGTCGGCCCGTTCGAGCCGTTGCGCCGGTCCGCCGAAGGGACGTGGTCACGATGGCACGACCGAGAAGGTCCAGCAGAGGCTTATGGCCGTCCGTGTGCGCCGTGGGCGCCCTGGTGGCGGCCGTCCTGTCCGTCCCCGCGCCGGCATCCGCCGCGCCCGCGCCGGTGGCCGACCCCGCCTCGCTCGTCGACCCGTTCATCGGCACCTCGCACGCCGCCGACGACTTCCCCGGCGCCGACACGCCGTTCGGGATGGTCCAGTGGAGCCCGGACACCGCACCGCACCGGCCGTACGGCGGCGGTTACGAGTACGGCGACTCCGCCGTCAGCGGGTTCAGCCTGACCCACATCGCGGGACCGGGCTGCCGGGCCGCCGGGGACATCCCGGTGCTGCCGACCACCGGCGCGGTGGACACCGGCGCCACCGCCGGTTTCTCGCACACCCGGGAGACCGCCACCCCTGGCATGTACGCGGTGACGCTGGACAACGGCGTCGGCACCGAGCTGACCGCGACCACCCGCAGCGGCATGGCACGGTTCACCTTTCCCGCCACGGACCGGGCGAACCTCCTCTTCAAGCTGACGGCCAGCCAGAACGGCGTGTCCGACACCCGGTTCACGGTGGTCGGCGACAGCGAGGTGAGCGGCCAGGTCACCAGCGGCAACTTCTGCGGCACCCACAACTCCTACACCGTCTACTTCGACATGCTCTTCGACCGGCCGTTCGCGGACAGCGGCACGCCCACGGCCGCGGCGACACCGTCCACCCCCCGGACCGAGGCGCCACCCGACGCTCCCGAGGCGCCGAACAAGCCGGTCCCGCACGGCGCCGCTCCCACCGGCCCGCACGCCTTCGTGCCGCGGGCGAGCGGGACCGACGGCTATGTCACCTTCGACACCACCGCCCGGCGGACCGTCCAGGCCAAGGTCGGTCTCTCCTACGTCTCCGTCGCCGACGCCGTGGACAACCGCACCGCGGAGAACCCCGGCTGGCGCTTCGACGCCGTACGGCGCGCGGCGCACACCAGCTGGAACGCGCTGCTCGGCCGGGTGCGGATCGCGGGCGGCACGCGCAGCCGGCAGACGGTGTTCTACACCGCGCTGTACCACGCGCTGCTCCACCCGAACGTGATCAGTGACGTCAACCGGCGCTACCCCGGCTTCGACGGCACCGTGCACACCGTCGACCCGGGCCACGCCGCCGCCTACGCCAACTACTCGGGCTGGGACGTCTACCGCTCCCAGGCCCAGCTGGAGGCGCTGCTCGCCCCGGGCATCGCCTCGGACACCGCCCAGTCGATGGTCGACGACTTCCGGCAGACCGGTCTGCTGCCCAAGTGGTCGGAGAACAACGGGGAGACCCATGTGATGGTCGGCGACCCGGCGGACGCGATCCTGGCCGAGTACCACGCCTTCGGGGCCCGGCACTTCGACACCGCCGCCGCGCTGCGGGCCATGGTCACGGAGGCCACCACCGCGGGCGCCAACCGCCCCGGGCTGAACTACCTGGAACAGCTCGGCTGGCTGCCCGCCAACGGCAGATACGGCTGCTGCAACTTCTACGGAGCCGCCGCCACCACACTCGAGTACGACTCCGCCGACTTCGCCGTCTCCGCCTTCGCCGGAGCCCTCGGCGACCGCGCCGACCAGCGCCGGTTCGCCGACCGGGCCCAGCACTGGCAGAACCTGTTCCACTTCGGCAGCGGCTTCGTCCAGCCGCGTGACGCCTCCGGCCGGTGGACCGCGGGTTTCTCCCCCACCTCGGGCAAGTACTTCGTCGAGGGCGACTCCTGGCAGTACACGCCGATGGTGCCCTTCAACCTGCACGGGCTGGCCACCGCCCTGGGCGGCGACCAGGCGACGGCCGCGTTCCTGGACACCGACCTGTCCTCGCTGACCGGGGCCGGCGGCCACACCAATCTGGGCAACGAACCGAGCCTGGACATCCCCTGGGAGTACGACTACATCGGCCGCCCCTACCGCACCCAGCAGGCCGTGCGGCAGGTGCAGGACCAGATCTGGACCGACGGCCCGGACGGGCTCGCCGGCAACGACGATCTCGGCGAGATGAGTTCCTGGTTCGTGTGGTCCGCGCTCGGCATGTACCCGGAGACACCCGGCACCGCCGATCTGGCGCTGGGCAGCCCGCTCTTCCCGCGCGCCGTGCTCACCCTGCCGTCCGGCCGCACCCTCACGGTCGACGGCGCGCACGCCGCCGACGACGCGCCCTATGTGCAGTCGGCCACCTGGCAGGGCAAGGCCTGGAACAAGGCGTACCTGCCGGTCGGCGCGCTCACCGGCGGCGGCACGCTCGCCTTCGACCTCGGCACCACCGCCAACCCGGCCTGGGCGGCGGACGGCTCGGCCGCCCCGCCCTCCTACCCCGGGAACCCCACCTACACCGACATCGGGACCTCCGCCGACGCTGCGGCGGACACGGCGAACTTCGACGGGGCCGGGTACAGCTACTCCGCCGAGGCCCTGGCCGCCGCGGGCGTCACCCCGGGATCCCGGATCACCGCCGCCGGTGTCTCGTTCACCTGGCCCGGCGTCGCGCCCGCCACGCCGGACAACTACGAGGCGAACGGACAGACCGTGCAGGTCTCCGGCTCCGGCACGCTGTCCTTCCTGGGCGCCGCCAACAACGGCCCGTCCTCCGGCACGGCCCTCGTCACCTACACGGACGGCACCACCCAGCAGATCCCCGTCGCCTTCTCCGACTGGACCCTCAACGCCGGCACCGCGACACCGCTGCCCGGCGACACCGTCGCGGTGACCACCGGACACCGCAACCACGCGGGCTCGGCACCCGACCCGGCCAGGGCCTATGTCTTCGCCACGGCCCCGGTGGCCCTGGCCGCGGGCAGGACGGTCCGCAGTGTGCGCCTGCCGTCCGATGTCACCGCGGGCGGCCTGCACATCTTCGCGCTCGGCTTCGGCTCCGGCTGACCGGTCCGGACGGCGGTGGTGCGAAAGGCCCCGGGCGCGGGGAGGCGGACCGGGGCTCGCCGTCGACGTTATGCCCTGCCTCCCCGGCGGTGGCGGGCCCTGACGGGACTCTGACGGGGACCTCGGTCCTCTTGACGGGACGCTGACGCCGCCGCCCCGCCGGGCGGCGAGCCCCCTCCCGTCCGGCCACGGCAAGGATTTCACCCCCTGATCATCTGTACGAGGAGAAGTTTGCGCACGGCCCCCGGATCCGGTCTCCTTTCGCAAACATCTGTCGCGGTTCTCACGGGACGATGGACCTGTGCAGCCCGACGCCTATTACGAACGCATCGACGAACACCGCTTCAAGCCCACCGAGCACGCGAGCGGGGCCTGGGACACCAGCGAGCAGCACTTCAGCCCGCTCGGCGGTCTCGTGGCCCACGCGATCGAGGGTCACCTCGCCGCCCGCCCGGGCGGCGAGGGCCTGGCCGTCTCCCGGATCGGTTACGACATCCTCGGCCGGCTCGCGCTGGACGAGTGCGAGGTCCGGGTGGAGACCGTCCGCCCCGGCCGCACCATCGAACTCCTCGAGGCCACCGTGGACATCGCCGGCCGTACGGCGGTCCGGGCCCGTGCCTGGCTGCTCGCGGCGCAGGACACCGGCGCGGTGGCGGGCGGCGGCGCCGACCCGCTCGCGCCGCCCGAGTCGCTCGCGCGGTGGCAGATGGCCGACGTGTGGCCCGGCGGGTACATCGCCTCGCTGGACGTCCGGCCGGTGACACCGCCCCGGCCCGGCCGTGCGACCGCCTGGGTGTCCACGCCGCTCGATCTGGTGGCGGGCGAGTCCGCAGGTCCCCTCGCCTCCTACCTCGCGCTGGTGGACACCGCGAACGGCATCGCCGTACGGCAGCCGCCGACGGCCTGGCTCTACCCGAACGTCGACCTGACGGTTCATCTGCACCGGCAGCCGGTGGGCGACTGGACCGGCCTGGACACCACCGTCGTCTTCGGCCCGGCCGGCCAGGGTCTGACCAGCACGGTGCTGCACGACGTCGAGGGTCCGGTCGGCACGGCCCAGCAGATCCTGACCGTCCGCCCGCAGCCCGGTTCCACCGGGTGACCCCGGGGTGTGCCGTACGGCCGTGACGCACCGGGGTGTCGTCCTCCGGCGGCCCGGGGCCTGCCCGCCCCTATCATCGAGGTGTCGGGCGCCCCGCACCGCAACTCCGTTTCCCTGCCCGGCGTCATGGGCCGCGCGGGGCGTGCCGCGGACACATCCGGAGGGAAAGATGCCCGAAAACCCTACCCCGGTCACCGAGTTGACCTCCCAGTACGTCAGCCAGGTCACCAGCGACCTTGAGCGCAACCTCAAGGAACAGGACCGCGTCACGGCCGAAATCTCGGCCCTCCAGGAACAGTTGACGGCGCTGCGGCACGACCACGCCGTGCTGGTGAGCATGCGTCAGGCGCTCGGCGTCACGGGTGCGGCGGGCGGCGCCGGCACCGCCGAGGGGCCGGTCGTGCCCGCTCCGCGCACCACGTCCGCGACCGCGTCCGCGCCGGCCTCGGGGCGCTCGGCGCGGAAGGACGGCGCGGAGCAGGCGGAGACCGGCACGGAGACCGGCGCCCGGACCGCCGGGAAGCCGGCGGCGGAGCAGGCCGCGCCCCGGAAGACACCGGCACGCAGGACACCGGCCAGGAAGACACCGGCCCGCAAGGCCGCCGCCAAGGCGCCTCAGGTCACCCTGGTGGAACTCGTCCGCGGTCATCTGGCGGAGCAGAGCGAGCCCCGGTCCGCCGCGGAGGTCACCGAGGCGCTCGACCGGGCACACCCCGAGCGGCACGTCCAGACCAAGGTCATCCGCACCGCCCTGGAGAACCTGGTGGCCAGGAACCAGGCGCACCGCGCCAAGCAGGGCAGCTCCGTCTTCTACACGATCAAGGCCGCACCGGCGACGGCGTCCCCCACGACGGAGGCACCGCCCGCCAAGGACACCACCGGGTGACCGTGGTCAGACGCCGGTGACCCGGCGCTGCGCCTGTTCGAACTCGGCCAGGGGGTCGCCGCCGGCCTGCCAGGGCCAGGCGGTGACGACCCCGCCGATCGCCTCGAAGACCGGCCGGGCCTCGGCGCGGCGCTCGGCGGCCGTCAGCGCGTAGGCGAGGAGGTTCAGGTCGGCGAGGGCCTGGGCGTGGCGCAGGAATCCCGGCTGCCCCCAGGTGTGGGCCACGCGGTCGAGGGCGTGCACCGCCGTGCCCTGGGACCAGTGGTTGCGTGCCACCAGCGCCTCGAACCCGCCGCGGTCGAGGATGGAGTGGTACTGCCGGACCTGGGCGGTGAGTTCCGTCGCCACACAGGGCGCGTTGGCGGGCATGCGGGCGCCCAGGGTGTCCACGAACTCCAGCACCTGGAGCCGGGAGCCGGCCCCTTCCGGGCTGAGGTAGGCCAGCATGTTCAGATAGGCCTCGCGGTTCCAGCGGTCCCGTGCGAGCACCTCGTTCCACACGCCGAAGGCCTGGGGCTGCTTCCACCGTTCCCAGCGGGCCAGCCCGAGCAGGGCCACCCAGGGGGTGGGGTCCTGCGGGGCGAGTTCGGCGGCGCGCAGACAGCTGTCGACGGCGTCGGCGGAGTCGCCCGGCTGGTCCTGGGTGTGGATCTGCGCGACCCGGGTCCAGCCGTACAGCGTGAGTGCGGTGGCGTTGCGGGGCTCGCGGGTGACCCAGGATCTCGGCAGGTTCGACCCGGTGAGGAACTCCGCCAGGACGCTGATGCGGTGCGTGCGGCGGTCCCAGTCGCCGGGGTCCTGGTCCAGCAGCCGGGATATCTGTGCCACACACAGATCGGTGGTGGCGATGGTTCCGGTCCTGGTGGTCGCCACCAGGGACTTCAGCAGCCTGCCCAGCTCCTGGTCGTCGAGTTCGGGGGCGAGGCGTGCCCGTCTGCGGCGGCTTGAAAGAAATCCCATGTGCGGAGGCTAAAACGGATCAGACCACGCACAAGGGCCGAGCCTAGATCGTTATGGATATCGATCATCTTTTGCCATCCCGGCCCGGCGGCGCCCGTGCGGCCGACGGAGTGATTGCGCCGGTCCGGTGGTGCCGGTTCCGGTGCCACCGCGCGGCCGGCCAGCAGGATGGGTCGTACTGCGCCACCCTGACCGGCACGGTGGCACGACCTGCGGAGAGTCCGTGACCAGCACGCCGTCGCCGTCCCCCGACGCACCGCCCGCCCGCTACGACGACCTGCGCGCCCTGGTGTTCAACTGCACCCTCAAGCGGTCCCCGGAGCGCAGCAACACCCAGGGGCTCATCGACCGCAGCGTGCGCATCATGGAGGCCCAGGGCATGCTGGTCGAGGTCGTCCGCGCGGTCGACCACGACATCGCCACCGGCGTCTGGCCGGACATGACCGAGCACGGCTGGCAGACGGACGCCTGGCCGGCGCTGTACGAGAAGGTCATGGCGGCGGATGTGCTCGTCCTGGCCGGGCCGATCTGGCTGGGTGACAACAGTTCGGTGATGAAGCAGGTGATCGAGCGCCTCTACGCGTGCTCCAGCCTGCTCAACGACGCCGGGCAGTACGCCTATTACGGGCGGGTCGGCGGCTGTCTGATCACCGGGAACGAGGACGGCGTCAAGCACTGTGCCATGAACGTCCTCTACAGCCTCCAGCACCTCGGCTACACCGTCCCGCCGCAGGCCGACGCCGGCTGGATCGGCGAGGCGGGGCCCGGGCCCTCCTACCTCGACCCCGGCTCCGGCGGCCCGGAGAACGACTTCACCAACCGCAACACCACCTTCATGACCTGGAACCTCCTCCACCTGGCCCGCCTGCTGAAGGACGCCGGGGGCGTGCCCGCCTACGGCAACCAGCGCACCGCCTGGGACGCCGGCTGCCGCCGCGACTACGAGAACCCCGAGCACCGCTAGCCGAGGGGTCAGCCCCCGGTCTTGCGGACCGTGCAGTGCAGGGAGTCGTGCTGGACGTCGGCGACGATGGTGTCACCGGGGTCGGCCTCGCCGCCGAGCAGCAGGCCGGCGATGCGGTTGTCGAGTTCCGTCTGGACCGTGCGGCGCAGCGGGCGGGCGCCGAACTCGGGCTGATGCCCGTGGGCGATGAGCAGCTTCTTCGCGGCCTCGGTGACCTCCAGCCGCAGGCCCTGGGCGTGCACCCGGTGGGCGCTGCGGTCGAGGAGCCGGTCCAGGATCCGGCTCAGGTCGTCCTCGGTGAGGGCGTGGAAGACGATGATGTCGTCGATGCGGTTGAGGAACTCGGGCAGGAACCGGTCCCGCAGGTCGTCCATCAGCTGATCCTTGAGCCCGGACACATCGCCCCGGTGGTCGAGGATGCGGTGCGCGCCGATGTTGGACGTCATGATGACGACGCAGTGCCGGAAGTCGACGGTGCGGCCCTGGGCGTCGGTGAGCCGGCCGTCGTCCAGGATCTGGAGCAGGGTGTTGAAGACATCGGGGTGTGCCTTCTCCACCTCGTCGAACAGCACCACGCTGTACGGCTGCCGGCGGACCTTCTCGGTGAGCTGGCCGGCCTCCTCGTAGCCGACGTAGCCGGGAGGCGCGCCGACGAGCCGGGCGACGGTGTGCTTCTCCTGGAACTCGCTCATGTCGAAGCGGACCATGCGGTCCTCCTCGCCGAAGAGCAGCGCGGCAAGGGTCTTGGCTAGTTCGGTCTTGCCGACGCCGGTGGGGCCCAGGAAGAGGAAGGAGCCGACCGGGCGGTCCGGGTCGCCCATGCCGGCGCGGTTGCGGCGTACGGCCTGGGCGACCGCGGTGACCGCCTCGTCCTGGCCGACGATCCGGGCGTGCATCTCCTCTTCCAGCCGGAGCAGCTGCTCCTTCTCGCCGGCGGTGAGCCGGGAGACCGGGATGCCGGTGCGCCTGGCGACGACGTCCGCGATGTCGGCGGCGGTCACGGAGACGACACCTTCCCTGCGCTCCTCGATGCCGGCGAGTTCCCCCTCCGCCTCCGCGATCTGCCGCTTGAGTTCCGAGGCGTTCTCGAAGTCCTCGGCGGCGACGGCCTGTTCGAGTTCGCGGCGGAGCCGGGCGATGCGGTCCTCGCGGCTGACCACCTCGGTGGAGCGGCCGACGCTGCGCAGCCGTACCCGTGCGCCGGCCTGGTCCATCACGTCGATGGCCTTGTCGGGCAGGAACCGGTCGGTGACATAGCGGTCGGACAGTTCGGCGGCGGCCGCCAGCGCCCCGTCGTCGAACCGGACCTGGTGGTGTGCCTCGTAGGCGTCGCGCAGCCCCTCCAGGATCTGCACGGTCTCCTCGACGGTGGGCTCGGGCACCATCACGGGCTGGAAGCGGCGTTCGAGCGCGGCGTCCTTCTCCACGTATCTGCGGTACTCGTCGATGGTCGTGGCGCCCACCACATGGAGGTCTCCGCGGGCGAGCGCGGGCTTGAGCATGTTGCCCGCGTCCATGGCGCCCTCGCCGGTGGCGCCCGCGCCGACGACCGTGTGCAGCTCGTCGATGAACAGGATGATCCGGCCACCGGCCGCCTGCACGTCCTCGATGACCTTCTTCAGCCGTTCCTCGAACTGGCCCCGGTACTGCGCGCCGGCCACCATGCCCGACAGGTCCAGTGCGACGACGCGCTTGTCCTTGAGGGTGTCGGGGACCTCTCCGGCGACGATGCGCTGGGCGAGTCCCTCCACGATGGCGGTCTTGCCGACTCCGGGGTCGCCGATGAGCACCGGGTTGTTCTTGGAGCGCCGGGAGAGGATCTCGACGGTCTGCTCGATCTCCTCGGCGCGGCCGACCACCGGGTCCAGCCGGCCGGCCCTGGCCTCCTCGGTGAGGTCGCGGCCGTACTCGTCCAGGGTGGTGGCCGGGATCCGGCGTTCGGCGGGGGCGGCCTCGGCGCGGGCTGCCTGCTCGGTCAGGCCGGTGAGCCTGCCGGTGTCCAGTCCCTCGGCCCGCAGCAGCCGGGCGGCACCGGTGTCGCTGTCGCCCAGCAGCGCGCCGAGGATGTGCTCCGGGCCGATGTACGACACTCCGGACGCCTGGGACCGGGCGTAGGCGGCACCGAGGGTCCGCTTGGCCGCCGGGGTGAGCCCCGGCCGTGCGGACGGCTCGCCGGACTCGGGCGGCAGCGCCTTGTCGAGCTGGCGGGCGAGGGTGTCGGGGTCCAGGCCCACCTGGGTGAGCAGCCTGCGGGAGGGTTCGACCTGGGTCGCCGCCCAGAGCAGGTGCTCGGTGTCGAGGTCGGAGGTGCCGTCGTCGGCGGCTCTGCGTGCGGCCTTGTTGAGCAGTTCCTGCGCGGACTCGGTGAGCAGCCGGCCGATGGGGACGCGTTGCACCGCCGGCGGCGAGGACGCCGGTGACATTCCGAAGAAATGATTCAGCAGTTCGCTGAACGGATCCGACGAACCGAGCGGTGCACCGAACGACATCGACATACGTGCTCCAGGATGCGCGGGGGCCGGTACTCACTGAAACCCGGCGGCTGACGCCCCGCAAGCGGAGTCTGCGGGTCGCGGATCGCCGTTCCCGGGGCGCCGGGTTGCGTTAGCGTGGCCGTATGCGCCATGAGGTGACCGACGCCGACACCGCGGCGGCGGTGGGCAGCGGTGATGTTCCCGTGCTGGCCACCCCGCGGCTGATCGCCTGGCTGGAGGCGGCGACCGTACACGCCGCCGCTCCGTTCACCGGGCCGGGCCGTACGACGGTGGGTACCGCCGTCCGGGTCGAACATCTCCGGGCCACCCGGGTGGGCGGCCGGGTGGAGGTGACCGCCGAACCACCGGCCGCGGTGACGGGACGACGGCTCACCTTCGCGGTGCGGGCCGTCGACGGATCCGGCAAGCTGGTCGCGACGGGCGAGATCGACCGGGTGGTCGTCGACCGGGAACGGTTTCCGCAGCCCTGACCGGGGCTCAGGTCGCGAGTGTCCCCGGGGGCGGGAACGGTTCCTCGGGTCGGCGCCGAAGCCATGATCGAGGCTCAGGTCGCGAGTGACCCCGGGGCGGGAACAGTTTCTCGGGTCGGCGCCGAAGCCATGATCGAGGCTCAGGTCGCCGAGTGTCCCCGGGGCGGGAACAGTTCCTCGGGTCGGCGCCGCAGCCCTGACCAGGGCTCAGGTCGCCGAGTGTCCGAGGGGGCGGGAACGGCTTCTCGGATCGGGGTGCCGCAGCCCTGCCCGGGGCTCAGGTCGCCGAGTGGCCCCGGAGGTAGTCCCGCACGGCCGGCGGCAGTGCGGAGCGGGCCGCCGCCTCGGTGGCCACCCAGCGCAGCCGCTCGGCGGGGAGCCGGGCGCCGTCCGACGGGGAGCCGCTCAGCAGTTGGCAGACCACCGGTGTCGTCCCGTCCGGCGGGACCGGCCCGGCCGGCTCCAGGGTGGTGGAGCCGTCGACGAGGTAGCCGGTGAGTTCGTAGACGACCCGGGCCGCGGTCGCCGTCGCCGTCTCGGCGGGCTCCGGTGTCCCCGAGGGGAGTTCCCAGCCGCCCGCGCGCTCCACCAGCAGCACCCGCCCGTTGTGGACGACGACCGCCTGTACCACACCCTCGACCTGCTCCAGCGTCATGTCACCGCGCCCCTTTCCTGCCGGGAGACCTACCCATCAACGGGCGGCGCCGCACCCGTCGGCCGGTAGAGCACCGGAAGGTCCCGGGGCCGTACCCGCACGGTCACCGGCAGGGTGGCCTCCACCTCGCCGTCGGCGCCGTAGGGCACGGGACGCGTGGCCTCGATGCGCAGTTCCCGGCCGCGCAGCACGCGGACTTCGGGACGGTCGATGTGGGCGCCGGTCTTCAGCTCGTTCATCAGGGCGAAGAACAGCCGGCGCGGTGCCTCGCGGATCATGACGACGTCCAGCAGTCCGTCGTCGAGGCGTGCGTCGGGGGCGATCAGCCGGCCGGAGCCGTAGTAGGGGGAGTTGGCGGCGACGACCGTGTAGCCGCGGTGGGGGTGTTCCTCGCCGTCGACGGTGACACGGTAGTCGGCGGGCCGCCAGCCGGTGACGGCGCGCAGGCCGCCCGCGTAGTAGGAGGCCGGTCCGCGCAGCAGCCGGGCGTGGTTGGCGTGCCGGTTGGCGAGGGCGTCGACCCCGGCGTAGACACTGCCGAGGGCCACGGTGCCCCGGTGCACGGACGATTCGATCTCGATGGTGTCGACGGGGCTGGGTTCGGCGTGCAGCAGCAGGTCGGCGAGGGCGGCCGGGTCGGTGGGCAGCCGCAGGGCGCGGGCGAAGTCGTTGCCGCGTCCGGCGGGTACCAGGCCCAGGACCGTGCCGGTACCGCTCAGTGCGCCGCCGATGCCGCCGGCGATGCCGTCGCCGCCCACGGCCAGCACGACGCGGCCGCGTTCGCCGGCCCGGCGGGCGATGTCCTGGGCGTGGGCGAGGCTGTGGCTGTACTCGGTCTCCAGCCCGGCCCCGGCCGCCCGGAGCAGCCGGGCCACCTGAAGCAGCGTGGCCGCCGCGGTGGAGCCGCCCGCGGTCGGGTTGACGACGGCGGTGAACTGTCGCATCGGTGTGTCTCCGTCAGGCGGGTCGCAAGGGGCGGGGTCGGTCGGGGTCGCAAGGGGCGGGGTGGGTCGGGACCGGTCGCGGTCGGCCGTCGCGCCGTCGGTCACCTCGGGTCAGTCCGTGGGCAGCAGGACGCCGGGGTTGAGCAGGCCCTCCGGGTCCAGGGTGCGCTTGACGGCGCGCAGCGCCTCGACGGCGAGCGGTCCGGCCTCGCGGACGTACCAGTCGCGGTGGTCGGTGCCGACGCCGTGGTGGTGCGAGATGGTACCGCCGGCGGCCAGTACGGCCTCGTTGGCGGCGTGCTTGGCGGGCGTCCAGTGGGCCACCGGGTCCTCGCCCTGGGCGCTGACGACGGTGAAGTACAGCGAGGCGCCGTTCTCGTACACATGGGAGATGTGGCACATCACCAGCGGCGGGGTGCCGGCCTGGGTGAGGGTGTCGGTCAGGGCGGTGCGGACGGCCGTGTACAGGTCGGGGACGCGGGACCAGAACGCGGCGGTCTCCAGGGTCTCGGCGAAGGCGCCGACGTCGAGGAGGGCGTCGCGCAGATACGGCGCGGAGTAGCGGCCGTGGGCCCAGCGTTCGCCGGGTTCCGTGCCGAGGAGGGTGCCGCCGCAGTCGGTCAGGACGGCCGCGGCCTGGGCGCGGCGCCGTGCGGTGTCCTCCTCGGTGCCCTCGTATCCGGTGACGGCGAGGCAGCCCGCGCCGCTCAGGTCCGCCTCGGCGCCGATGGCGTCGGGCTGGGCGAGGCCGATGAGCGTCTCGGTCTCGTCGGACAGCCGCAGCACGGTGGGCCGGGGCCCGTCCTGGGCGAGCCGGCGCAGGGCCGCGGCGCCCGCCTCGAAGGAGTCGAAGCGCCAGCCCTCGTAGACCCGTGTCTCGGGCAGCGGACGGATCCGTACGGCGACGGAGGTGATGACGCCGAAGGCGCCCTCCGAGCCGAGGACGAGCTGGCGCAGGTCGGGGCCGGCCGCGGAGCGCGGGGCACGGCCCGTCTCCAGGGTGCCCGCGGGCGTGGCGAGGGTCAGGCCGAGCACCATCTCGTCGAAGCGGCCGTACCCGGCGGACGCCTGTCCGCTGGAGCGGGCGGCGGCGAAGCCTCCGATGGTGGCCCACTCGAAGGACTGCGGGAAGTGGCCGAGGGTGAAGCCCTCTTCGGCGAGCAGGGCCTCGGCCTCGGGGGCGCGCAGGCCGGGTTGCAGGACGGCGATGCGCGAGACGGGGTCCAGGTCGAGCAGGCGGTTCATCCGGCGCAGGTCCAGGGCGACGAAGGCGCCGCGCTCGGGGGCGAGTCCGCCGACGACGGAGGTGCCGCCGCCGAAGGGCACGACGGCCAGGCCGTGCGCGGCGCAGACCCGCAGTACGGCGACGACCTCGTCGTGAGTGGCGGGCAGGACGACGGCCTGGGGGACGTCCGTGATGTCACCGGCGCGGATGCGCAGCAGGTCGGGGGTGGACTTGCCGCGGGTGTGCCGGATGCGGCTGTCCTCGTCGGTGCGCACGTGCTGTGCGCCGCCGACGGCCTCGGCGAGCGCCGTGAGGGCGGCGGGAGCGGCCGTGGGGGCGGGCAGGCGGATGTCCTCGAGCGCGAGCGGGGGCGTGCTGACGGGCTTGACGCCGAGCAGGTCGCGCAGCAGTCCGGTCACCGTCTCGGGCAGCGGGGCCGCCTTGGCCGGGTCGCCCCAGCCGTTCCACAGCATGTCCATTGAACGGTCGTCCTCACAAGGTCGGTGTGCTCGGTGCGGGGGCTGCGGCGGCGGTCCGCCGCTTCCGCCCGGCCCCCGGGGCGTTACACTGTGACACATGACGCCTATTCGTCACAACGGTTCGGACGGTCACAGCGGCGCCGACGGCCAGCAGGGCCCGGACAGCAATCCCGTGCTCGACGCGGCACGCGACTGTGTGCTGGCCGTCGGCGTGCGCCGCACCACCCTCGCGGACGTCGCCCGCCGCGCCGGTGTCTCCCGGATGACGGTGTACCGGCGCTGGCCGGACCTGCGGACACTGGTGGGCGATCTGATGACCCGTGAGTGGATCGATGTGGCCACCCGGGCGATCCCCGAGCCCGGCGCCTGCGCACACACCCGCGCGCGGATCGTGGACGGGATGGTGGCGGGCGTCGAGGCGTTCCGCGCGCACCCCCTCTTCCGCAAGATCGTCGACGTCGATCCGGAGCTGCTGCTCCCCTATGTGCTCGACCGGCGCGGGACCAGCCAGGAAGCCCTGCTGGCGCTGCTCGCCGACGCCCTGCGGGAGGGCCACGCGGACGGCTCCGTGCGCCCCGGCCACACCGAACGGCAGGCCCGCGCCCTGCTGCTGACCGTGCAGTCCTTCACCCTGTCCCTGCGCACGATGACCGACGAGGACGATCCGGAACTGGACTCCGCCGCCTTCCTCGGCGAGCTGCGCACCCTCCTGGAGAGGACCCTCACGCCATGAGCCACACCAGCGCCCGACCCGGCTCGTCCCTCGACGGCGCCCGGCGGGCCCGGGAACTGGCCGAGGCCACGGACGGCCGGGTGGCCGACGTGCTGGTCGTCGGGCTCGGCGCGACCGGGGCCGGGGCCGCCCTGGACGCGGCCGCCCGCGGACTGGACGTCGTCGCCGTGGACGCCCACGACCTGGCCTTCGGCACCTCCCGCTGGAGTTCCAAGCTCATCCACGGCGGGCTGCGCTATCTGGCCTCGGCCCAGTTCGACGTGGCACACGAGAGCGCGGTCGAACGCGGGGTGCTGATGACGCGCACCGCACCGCATCTGGTGGCCGCGCAGCCGTTCGTACTGCCGCTGACCCCGCTGGTGTCGCGCGGACAGGCATCACTGGCGTGGGCCGGGTTCCGGGCCGGTGACATGCTGCGGCTGGCGGCCCGGACACCGCGGCAGGCGCTGCCCGCGCCGCGCCGGCTGTCCGCGACGGAGGCCCGGCATCTGGCGCCCGGGGTGCGCGCGGACGGGCTGCGCGGCGGGCTGCTGTCCTGGGACGGCCGGCTGACCGACGACGCGCGGCTGGTGACGGCCGTGGCCCGGACGGCCGCCGCGCACGGCGCGCGGGTGCTGACCCGGGTCAGGGTGCGGGAGCTGACCGGGACGGGCGCGCGGATCCGTGACGAACTCACCGGCGAGGAGGGCGAGCTCAGGGCCCGCGCGGTCATCAACGCCACGGGTGTGTGGGCGGGCGAGCTCGTCGACGGCATCCGGGTACGGCCGTCGCGCGGCACCCATCTGGTGCTGCGCTCCGAGCGGCTCGGGCTGCTGCCGGCGGGCCTGCACATCCCGGTCCCCGGCGAGACCAACCGCTTCGTGCTGGTCCTGCCGCAGGGCGACGGCCGGGTGTACGTCGGGCTCACCGACGAGCCGGTGGAGGGCGGCATCCCGGATGTGCCGGAGGTGCCGGAGACGGACATCGGCTTCCTGCTGGACGTCCTCGGCTCCGTCCTGGACACGCCGGTACGGCGGGACGAGGTCGTCGGTGCCTTCGCGGGACTGCGGCCCCTGCTGGACACCTCCTCGGGCGGGGCTCCGGCCCGCACCGCCGACGTCTCGCGCCGGCACGCCGTGCTGACCTCGTCCGACGGTGTCACCACGGTGGTCGGCGGCAAGCTCACCACCTACCGGCGGATGGCCGAGGACGCGGTGGACGCGGCGATCGAGGCGCGCGGCCTGACCGCCGGGCCCTCCCCCACCGCCGGACTGCCCCTCGTCGGCGCTGCGGCACCGGCCCGGCTGCGGGCCCTGGCCGCACCCCGGCGGCTGGTCCGCCGCTACGGCACCGAGGCCGTCGCCGTCCACGCGCTCGCCACCGCGGATCCCGCCCTGGCCGAGCCGGTGCTACCGGGCCATCCGGTCACCCGGGCCGAACTCGTGTGGGCGGCCCGGCACGAGGGCGCCCTCGACGTGTCCGACCTGCTGGACCGGCGCACCCGCATCGGCCTGGTCCCACAGGACCGCGCCGAGGCCCTCGCCGCAGCGCGGACCATCCTGGACGAGGCGGCGGCCCCGCGGCCCTGACACGGACCCGGCTGTCCCGCGCAGCGCCCTCGGGCTTCCCTCATGGACCGTCCGCGGGCCGGGGCGCTTGCGCATGGTCCACGGCGGTGCCGTCCGGATTCCGCCCGAAGGCCGCCTCCAGCACAGCGGGGAGGTCCGTCTCGGGGACCGTGGCACGGAGCTCCGCCAGGACATGCGGGAAGGTGTCGTCGTCGATGCTGCCCATGTGCTCCTGACGGAGCCGGTGGATGATCTCGACGAGTTCGGGCCGCAGCCGCATCCAGGCACGGGAGGTGCGGACCGCCTCGTCGACCTGGTGCATGAACCAGCGCATGACCTCGTAGGGAACGTCCACGTGGGGCTCGTGCGGGTTGAAGCACACCGTCGGCTCCCTGCCCGGATCCTCGTCGGGGACGATCGCGGTCACGAGGTTGCGCTGCCCGGCCACGAGGTCCAGTTCCAGGTACCAGGCGTCATCGGGCACGGAGTACATCTCGGTGATCGTGTAGTCGCCGTCGGGGTGTCTCAAGGCCATGGCCGCATGCTGTCACGCCCGGAACGGGGCGAGGGGGGCCGCCCTGCTCGCCGGTGTGCTCACAGCAGGCGGCGGATGTCGCCGCGGACGCGGTAGAAGCCGCCCGCCGCCGGGTGCAGGGCGTCCACGACGTAGCGGGCGCCGGGCTCGCGTATCGCGCGGGGGAACTGCACATGCCACGCGGTGTCGTACCCCTCGGAGACCACCCGGACCCGCACCCGTCCGGACTCCTGGACGCATTCGACGACGACCGAGCCGGCCGGGGCCCGGTCCACGGTGGCCACCGCCGCGACGGCGGTGGCCGGTGCGCGAGCCGGCAGGGCGGCGGCGAGTTTCACGTCCCGTACCACGGGCACGCTGCCCTGCTGGGCCGCGGAGACGGCCTGCTCACTGGCGTCCACGCAGACCAGCGAGCCGTCCGTGGTCACCAGGTAGAGCCGCTCGTCGCGGTACTGCATCGACAGGGCCGAGCCGCTGCCCGTGCCGAGCTTCCACAGCCGGGTGCCGTCCCGGTCGAAGCAGTAGACGGAGGAGGCCGCGTCCCCGGCGAAGACGAACCGGCCGCCGGGCGAGGTGGCGCACGAGTACACCGGGCCGTCGCAGGCGTACGTCGCCTCGATCGCGCCGGTGGTCTTCGACAGCCGCTGGACCACGCGGGCCGCGGTGCCCGCGTACACGGCGTCGTCCTCCTGCCAGCCGAACAGCACGCCGCCGCGGGTGGTCGTGTGCCACAACTCGCCACTGCCGTCCGGCGCGTAGGCGGTGACCCCCTGGTGGTGGCCGTGGTAGACGGCCCGGTCGTCGGCGCGGACCATCCAGGCGTGCTCGCCCCGGCTGCGGCGGGCCCACTGGTGCTCGTCCTCGTGGTCGATGACGGTGAGCCGGCCCTGGCGGTCCGAGACGTCCAGCACGCCCTCGTGGATGTCCAGCCAGAATATGTCGACGTCGGCCGTGATGTCGTAGGCGGCGAAGGGGAGTTTGGCGGAGAGGTCGTACACCTTGCCGTCGTCGCAGCCCGCGTAGATCCAGAAGTCGTCGGCGACCAGGCACTTCACACCGTCGGGCAGGCTGAAGCGGGCCAGCACGGCGCCTTCGTGGTCCAGGGTGTAGACGTCACCGGCCTGGTTGCCGACCCAGGCGCGGTCCTCGTCGACATGGATGCCGAACGCGGCGGAGCCGGTGCGGAAGCGCCACAGCACCGGCGCCACGGCACGCGCGGTCGACGGGGCCGAGCTGACCTGACGCCGGGTCACCGCGCGCGGGGCGCGGCCGCCGGGCACCGCCGGTGCGTAGCCCTTGCGGACCTTCTCCCCCACCTTCTTCGCGGCGGCGGCCCGCGCCTTCTCCGCGGTCGGGAACGTCGTCGTCTGGGTCTGTCCGGCGGCGCCGATCCTGCCGTACCGCACGGTCACCACCTGGCCGTCGACGGTGACCTCGTAGAACTTGTGGGCACCGCCGCCCTCCTGCGACAGCTCCAGATATGTCGTCGACACCGCGGACGCCGTGGACATGGCACACCCCTCCCCGAGCCGGACCGCGGCACTCCCGCAGGTCCTCACTGCTCACACCGTAGGCGGGGCCACTGACAATCGGCCGGGCGGCGACCGGGCCGCCGGGGCATCCGCGCCGACGCCCCGTCAACACCGGGGCGGCTCAGCCCGCGAGCAGCTCGGCGAACCTGCCGGCGTCGATGTTGCCGCCGGAGGCGATGACGCCGATGCGGGGCGGGAGCGGGGCCAGGTGTCCGGCCAGCAGGGCGGCGAGGCCGGTGGCGCCGCTCGGTTCCAGGACGATCTTCAGGCGTTCGAAGGCGAACCGCATGGCCACGACGATCTCCGCGTCGCTGACCAGGGTGATCGCGTCGACCAGCCGCCGGTTGAGCGGGAAGGTGAGCTCGCCGGGCGTGGGCAGGGCCTGACCGTCGGCGATGGTGTGCGGCACCGGCACGGTGACGCGCGTGCCGCTCTCCAGGGACCGCTTGGTGTCGTCGCCCGCTTCCGGCTCGACCCCGACGATCCGGATGCCCGGGTGCAGCGCCTTGGCGGTGACGGCGCTGCCCGCGATGAGTCCGCCGCCCCCTACGGGTACGACGAGCGCGCCGAGCGGGCCGGTCTCCTCGAGGAGTTCGAGGGCGGCGGTGCCCTGGCCGGCGATGACATGCGGGTGGTCGTAGGGCGGGATGAGGGTCAGCCCCCGGTCCGCGGCCAGGGCCTCGCCGAGCTTGGTGCGGTCCTGGGTGTACCGGTCGTAGGTGACGATCTCGGCGCCGTACCCCGCCGTGGCCTCCCGCTTGGCACGCGGAGCGTCCTCGGGCATCAGGACGACGGCCGTGGCACCGACCTCGCGGGCGGCCAGGGCGACGGCCTGGGCGTGGTTGCCGGAGGAGTAGGCGGCGATGCCCCGCGCCAGCTGCTCGGGGGTGAGCCGGGCGGCGGCGTTGTAGGCGCCGCGGAACTTGAAGGCGCCGACGCGCTGGAAGTTCTCGCACTTGACGAACACCTCCGCGCCGACGCGGGAGTCGAGGGTGCGGGAGGTGACGACAGGGGTGCGGTGCGCGACGCCCTTGAGGCGTACGGCGGCCTCGCGGACGTCGTCGAAGGTCACGGTCGGGGTGGCGGCCATGGCGGACTCCTTGCGGTCGGCGCGTCGGCGCGGGCCGTACGGGTACGGCGGCCCGCCCGTCACTTGGCGTAGTTGTAGACGGTCGCGCGGGAGACGCCGAGCAGGTCGGCGATGGTCTGTGCGGCGTCACGCGAGTCGAACCAGCCGTCCTGGTACAGCTGCCGGACCAGTGCCTTCTTGTCCGGCCGGCTCAGTGACCGGGGGGTGGCGGCGCGCTGTGCGGACAGTTCCTCCACCGTCCGGCGCAGTTCGCGCGCGGTGCGGTCCCGCAGGGTCTCCAGCGGCCGGTCGCCGGAGTCGGGGTCGGTGGCGACGAGGTTCGCCAGGGCGAGGGCCACGGGGGACAGCACGGAGACGTCGAGGTTCAGGCAGAGCGCCGCGACATAGGTGCCGTCGGCGTTCTTGATGCCGATGGAGGTGCTCTTCACGGGCCGGCCGTCGGGGAACCGGTTGGGGTAGTTCTGGACGATGCTCGGATACTCCGGGTCGGCGATCCGCGCCAGTCCCAACTCGGTTGCGGGATCACCGATCTGACGGCCCGACAGGTTGTTCTCGATGGCACGGATCGCATGCCGGGGGTCCCGCAGGTCGTGCAGCACCACCTCGCACAGCCCGGGGAACATCCGCCCCACGGCGACGGCGATCTTCTCGGCCTCCTGGATGAGGTGCTCGTCGTTGTCCACCCGCACTCCTTGGACCGAATTTCCATTTCTGGACAGGAAGACTAAGTCGGTGTGCGGCCCGCGTCCAGACCATCCCGCGGGATTCCGCTCTTGCCCTGACGACCACTCTCCCGCCATAGTGAGTTTGAATTTCCAACTCACCAGCTCAACTCACTGCGCCGTACGGGGACGGGACACCATGAGCGAGCAGGACACCGAGGGCCGCACCGGGCGGCGGAAGCTTCCCGCCGGGCTCGCCGGCCATCGTTCCGTGCAGGCCGTGCTGGCGAGCCGCGCGGAGGGCGGCCGGAGCGCCCCGCCACCGGTGATCGACGCGGACTGGCTGCGCGCGCTGTGCCTGGAGGCCGGTGCCGACGACGCGGCCGCGGTGAGCCTGGACCACCCCGACCTGGCCGGGGAGCGTGAGCACGTACGCGCCGCCCTGCCCGGCACCCGCTCGTTGATCTCGCTCATGGTCCGCATGAACCGCGACAACACGCGCTCGCCCGCCCGCAGCGTGGCCAACCAGGAGTTCCACCAGACCGACGAACAGGTCAACGCCGCGGCCCGCGCGGTCTCCCGGGCCCTGGAGGACGCCGGCTACCACGCGCTCAACCCCTCGGCCGGCTTCCCGCAGGAGATGGAGAACTTTCCGGGGCGCATCTGGGTGGTGGCCCACAAGACCGTGGCCGTGGCGGCGGGGCTGGGCGTGATGGGCCTGCACCGCAACGTCATCCATCCCCGGTTCGGCAACTTCGTGCTGCTGGCGACGGTCCTGGTGGACGCGGAGGTGAGCGCGTACGGGCAGCCGCTGGACTACAGCCCGTGCGTGGACTGCAAGTTGTGCGTCGCCGCGTGCCCGGTGGGCGCCATCGGCAAGGACGGCTCCTTCGACGCGCTCGCCTGTACGACCCACAACTACCGTGAGTTCATGAGCGGGTTCACGGACTGGGCGCAGACCGTGGCCGACAGCGAGGACGCCGCCGAGTTCCGCTCCCGCGTCACCGACCCGGAGAACGCCTCGATGTGGCAGAGCCTCGCCTTCAAGCCCAGCTACAAGTCCGGGTACTGCCTGGCGGTCTGCCCGGCCGGCGAGGACGTCCTCGGACCCTACCTGGACGACCGCAAGGCATACCTGGACACGGTGCTGCGGCCCTTGCAGGAGAAGACCGAGACCCTCTACGTCCTGCCCGGCTCGGACGCCCAGGCGTATGCGCGGCGCCGCTTCCCGCACAAGCCGGCCAAGGAGGTCAGCGGCGGCTGGCGGCCCCCGGCGAAGCGCCGGCCCGGCCCTTCCGGCCCGGAGTGACCGGGGCGGCCCGTCAACCGGGAGTGACCAGGTACCGGCCGGGCGACCGGGAGTGACCGATTGCCGGCCGGTGGAGGGGGCGGGGAACGACCCGAGCGCGTGGATTAGCGTTCCCCGCCCCTTCCGGGTCGGCCCGCCGCCGTCTCGCCGGCGGTGCGGCGGCGGACCGGTCTGGGGGGCGGTCCTGGCGGCCGCCCTTCGTACGCTCGGTCGTACGGTCGTGTGTGTCGTGCAGAGGGAGAGAGAGGATCTTGTTCAGACCCTCCGTCGCCGCGGGCCCGCAGGCCATCCGGGACGGGCCGGACGGGTGAGCCGACGGCGTCCGCGCCCACGCCCGCGCACCCACCCCGGGCCGTCCGACCGGCTGCGCGTGCGGGTCCAGGTGCCGACGGGACGCGGGAACTCGGCACACCCGCAGAGAAGTTGATGTGCGAAGCTTTGGCCAACCGTTCACCCAGGCCGTGGCGGCCGCCGAGAGGAGCACAGCGTGACACAGGACGGCGTCCAGGCCGTGCACATCGACACCAGCAAGCCGCACCCGGCCCGGATCTACGACTACCTCCTGGGCGGCAAGGACAACTACGCGGTGGACCAGGCGGCGGGCGACGCACTCGCGGCCGCCGCACCGGAGGCGCGGATCGGCGTCCGGGCGAACCGCGCGTTCCTGCACCGCGCCGTCCGGTATGTCGTCGGCAGCGGGGTCCGGCAGATCCTGGACATCGGCACCGGGCTGCCCACCTCCCCGAACGTGCACGAGGTCGCCCAGCAGACGGCGCCGGACGTCCGGGTCGCGTACGTCGACAACGACCCGATCGTGGCCGCCCACGGCAACGCGCTGCTCAGCCGGACGGGTGCGACCAGCATCGTCCTCGGCGACCTGCGCGACCCGCGGTCCGTCCTGGACCACCCCGACGTCCGCAAGGTCATCGACTTCGACCGGCCGGTCGCCCTGCTGCTGGTCGCCGTACTGCACTTCCTCACCGACGCGGACGACCCGGCCGGGATCGTCGCCACCCTGCGGGACGCGCTTCCCGCCGGCAGCTTCCTGGTGCTCTCGCACGCCACGGGCGACTTCGCCGACCGCACCGCGGCCCAGGCCGTCTACACCAAGGCCACCGCCTCCCTGAACCTCCGCCCCCGCGCCGGGGTCGAGCGGTTCTTCGAGGGGTTCGACCTGGTCGAGCCGGGACTCGCACAGGTGGCGTTCTGGCGCCCGGACGGCACCCCGCCGCCCGGCTCCGACGAGATCGGCTTCTACGCGGGCGTGGGCCGCAAGACGTCCTGAGCCCGGTGCTCGCGGGCACATCGACGGCGCCGGGTCCGTGCCGACGGACCCGGCCCCTTTGTCTGCGCGCCCACGGTTCCCTCACCGGTCACTCGGGCCGCACCCCTTGACCAGCCCCCTGGGGGCCCCTCCATACTGACGGCCGAATCGATCGGCCAAATCGATTTGGCCGCCGTCCCGGCCGGATCGTCGAGGCCTGAGCCCGAGCGAGCCGAACGGAGCCCGCGCGTGTCCAGTCCCGCACATCCTGTCGACCCCCGACCCGACGAGCCGGCAGCCCACCCGCCCCAGCCGTCCGACGCCGGTCCCCCTGCCGTCCACCCCGTCGACGAGTCCCGGCCGCTCGGCCGGATCCTCCTCTTCGGGCTTCAGCACGTCCTCGTGATGGCGGCGACCCCGATCTCCGCGATCTTCCTGATGAGCGCCACCCTCCGGCTGGGCCCGGGGCTCACCGTCGACCTGCTCTCGGCGTCCCTGCTGCTGTCCGGGGCCGGAACGCTGATCCAGTCCCTCGGCCCGTGGAGGTTCGGGCCGCGGCTGCCCTTCGTGATGCTGCCCGGTGGTGCGCCGCTGATCCTCTTCCTGTCGATCGCGCAGCAGCACGGGCTGCGCACCGCCACCGGGGCGGTGCTGCTCACCGCCGCCTTCACCTTCCTGGTCCTGCCGCTGTTCGCACGGCTGCTGAAGTACTTTCCCCCGCTGGTCATCGGCACGGTGATCGTGATCGTCGGGGTCAACCTGGTGAAGGTCGGCGGACTGCTGGTCACCGGTCCGCCCGGCAGCCCCGGCTTCGGCGATCCCGCCCGCCTCGGGCTGGCCTTCACCACCATCGCCCTGATCGTCGCCTTCACCCGGCTGCTGCGCGGCACACTGCGCCAACTCGCCGTCATGCTGGGCCTGTTCGCGGGAACAGCGGTCGCCTTCGCGCTCGGCCAGGCACACCCGGACGCACCGCTCGCCGGACAGCTCGTCGGCGTCCCGCGGCCGTTGCCCTTCGGCGCGCCGGTCTTCGACCTCCTCGCCGCCCTGCCGCTGATGCTGTACAGCATCGCGTCCATGGCGGAGGCGACCGGGCAGACCGTCATCAACGCCGAAGCCGTGGGCAAGGACATCGACATACGCAGGGACGTGCCGCGCACCGTGCGCGGTGACGCGCTGACCTCCTTGCTCGGCGGCTGCTTCGGGCTGCCGCTGATGGTCACCAGCGGCGAGAACATCGGCATCGTCCGGGTGACCGGCGTCCGCAGCCGGTACGTCACGGCAGCCGCCGGCCTGGTCCTCGTCCTCCTCGGCTTCCTCACCCCGGTCGCGCGGGCGATCAGCGCGATGCCGCCCGCGGTGGTCGGCGGCGCGGCGATGGTGGTCTTCGCGGTCGTCACCGTGCTGGGCGTGCAGATGCTGGGCCGGGCCCGGCTGGAGGACCACACGGCCACCGTGACCTGCGCGGTCGCCCTCGCGCTGGGCCTCCTGCCGATCCTGGTGCCCGGGGTGTACGCCGGTTTCCCGTCCGGCGTGCGGATCCTGCTGGAGAGCGGGGTCGCCGTGGGCGCGCTCGTCGCCGCCGTCCTCAACGTCGTCTTCCACCACCTCGGACGCGGGGCCGCGAAAGCCCCCGCCCCCCAACCGGCCGAGACACCCGGACCGGCCCTCCATGGGTGACCCGCTCCCCCACCCCGCCCCCACCGCACCCGACCGACGGAGAACCATGCCCGACCTGTCCCCCGGCCCGCTCCGCGACGACGCGCTGCTGCTGGTCCCCGACCTCACCCTGACCCCCGAGGGCCCCCAGGAGCGGCACGCGGTGGTGGTGCGCGACGGGGTGTTCCAGGACGTCGGCCCGGTCGAGCGGATCCTTTCCGCTCACCCCTCGCTGACGCCCGTACCGCTGCCCGGACAGCTGCTGATGCCCGGCTTCACCGACAGCCACCACCATCTGACCCAGAGCTTCGGCGGCTCGCTGGCCTTCGGTGAGCCGTCGGAGATCTTCCGCCGGGTGTGGGTGCCGCTGGAGACCGCGCTGGACGAGGAGTCTGCGTACGTCGCCGCGAAGCTCGCCGCGCTGGAGTCGCTGCGGGGCGGCTTCACGACGGTCGCCGAGGCCGGGACCCGGGCGGCGGTGGACGTGGACGTGGTGGCCTCGGCCACCCGGGACGCGGGGATCCGCTGTGTGCTGGGGCTGGTCTGCAACGACGCCGCGGACGGCACCGGCGCGGACGCCGACCCGCGGGCCGTGCTCGCCGCCGCCGAACGGCATCTGGCCCGGTACGGCGGCGGCCTCGTCCATCCCTCGCTCGCCGTGAGCGTGCCCGAGGCCGCGACCGCGCCCGTACTGGCCGCCACCGCGCGGCTCGCCGCCGAGGCGGGGACGGTCGTACAGATCCATGTCAACGAACATCTCGTGGCGGTGGAGCGCTCGCTGGTCCGGCACGGACTGCGGCCGCTGGAACATCTGCACCATGTGGGCGCGCTGGGACCGCAGTTGCTGGCCGCGCACGCGACGCTGCTCACTCCAGCCGAGGTCACGCTGCTCGCCGACAGCGGTACGGCGGTGAGCTACAACCCGGTCGCCAGCGCCTGGAAGGGCAACGCGGTCGCTCCCGCCACCCTGTTCGCCGAGCGGGGCATCCGGTTCGGGCTGGGCACCGACGGGACCCGCGGGGACGCCTTCCGGCTCACCGAGGCAGCCGAGTTCGCACAGCGGCTGACGTACGGCCTGACCAGCGGCGACTCGTCCTGCGGCGCGGGCTGGACCTGGCTGGAGCGGGCCACCGCGGGCGGCGCGGACGCGGTCGGCCTCGGCCGGCTCACGGGACGTGTCACGGCCGGGGCCGCCGCCGACTTCCTGCTGGTGGATGTCACCGGGCCGGAGATGCAGCCGTCCTGGGACCTGCCCTGGGAACTGGTCCGGCGCGGCAACCGGGACCAGCTGACCGCCGTGTTCGTCGCCGGGCGGCTGCGGCTGTGGCACGGCCGGCCGCTGGACTGGGACGCGGCGGCGCTGGTCCGCCGGGCGGCGGAGCTGGCCCCGCGGGTGCTGCGGCGCGCCCGGGTGACGCGGGCGCACCCCACCTCGGTGGTGGCCCGCGGCCGTACGACAGCCTCCGCGCCCCCGCCGGACACCGCGCCCGAGCCGGTCGCGGGCGGTGGGCGGTGACCGGGGCCACGCTGGCCGTACTGGCGCCGACCGTGGCCGCGGCAGCGTTCGTCCAGGGCACGAGCGGCCTCGGATTCGCGCTGATCGTGGCGCCGGTCGCGGGACTGCTCGCGCCGGGGCTGCTGCCGGTGTTCGTCCTGACGGCGATGATCCCGCTCAACCTGTACGTCGCCTGGCGCGAGCGGCACAGCCTCGACATGCGCGGTGCCGGATGGATCACGGCGGCCCGGCTGGCGGCGACACCGGCGGGGCTGGCGCTGCTGTGGGTGATCCCGGCCGGCGCGCTCGGCCCGGCCGTCGGGGCCGCCACGGTGCTGGCGGCGCTGGTGAGCCTGGTGGCGCCCGCGTTCGAGCCGGGGCGCGGCGCGTTTGCGGTCGCGGGCGTCGTCACCGGGCTGACCGAGACGGCGACCGGCGTCGGCGGCCCACCGCTCGCCCTCGTCTACCAGCACCGCCCGCCCGGCGAGCTGCGCGCCACGGTCGCCGTCTGCTTCCTGGTCGGCGAAGTGGCCTCGCTGGCCCTGCTGTTGGGCACCGGGCGGGGACACCCGGCGGACATGGGCTGGGCCCTGCTGCTCCTGCCGGCCCTGGCGGCCGGCGCCTGGCTCAGCCGACTGGTGCACCGACGCGTCGACGCCCGCCGGATGCGCGCCTTCGTCCTCCTCTTCGCGCTGGTGTCCGGGGCGGCGCTGATGGCAGGAGGCTGACCGCCCTCACCGCTGCCCGGTGGCTCCGCAGGCCGACCGCCGGCTCGGCCTGCCCCAACCCCGGTGGACGACCGGCTCCGCCTGACCCGACGCCGATGGACCACCGGCACAGCGCTTGTCCAACGCCCGCGGACCGCTGCTTCGACGCAGAGCGACAGCCGGCCCAGCCCGGGCCTGACCCCGGCTCCCAGAAGGACCGGCCGGCCCAACCACCCGCTCCACCCCAGACGGACACCATCCCACCGCCGAGCAGTGGCGCGCCCCCTGGATCGGCACCGGGCACCGCCCGAGCCCCGCTCACCGTTGGGAGGAGGCCCGGGGGACGAGGCGGGGGGCCGGGGCGGGGAGCGGCGGCGTTTCCGGGGGCTCGGCCGGGGGGCCGGACAGCCGGGTGAGCAGCAGTTCCACCGCGTCCGCGGCGGCCCGGTCCAGCCGCAGGTCGACCGCGGTGAGCGGCGGCTCGCAGGTCCGGGCGCGCAGCCCGTCGTAGCGGGTGACGACCATGACGTCCTCGGGGATGCGGCGGCCGGCCGCGCGCAGCGCCCGTACGGCCCCGACGGCGAAGGCGTCGACCAGGACGCACAGCGCGTCGATGCCGGGATGCTCGGCGAGCAGCGCGGCGCAGCGGTCGTACCCGGCCTGCTCGCCGCCGTCCTCCGGTGCCGTGGCGACGATCGGCGGCCAGCCGTGCGCGGCCGCCGCCCGTTCGAAGGCCGCGCGGGCGTCGACGGTGGAGTGCCGGGTGCTCGCGCCGACGATCAGCGCCGGGCGGCGGGCGCCCTGGGCGCGCAGGTGGTCGAGGAGCAGGTCGACCACCCGGCCGCCGTGCAGGTCGATGTGCGGGGCGTCGTCGTCGGGATCGGTGGGCCGGCCGAGGGTGACGTACGGCAGTCCGCGCTCGCGCAGCTGGGCCACGGCCGGGTCGTCCGCCTCGGGCTCGACGACGATCGCGCCGTCGATGTCCACGGTGTACAGCGCGGACCCGGACTGCACGGGCGGTATCAGCACCAGCGCGTACTCGTGCAGCAGGGCCCGCTCGGCCGCCGCGGCCGCCACCTCCATGTAGAAGCCGAGCCGGGAGGGTCCACCGGCCACCGCGAACGGCATCGAGGAGGCCAGCGCGATCGCCCGGGCCTCGCCGCGGCGCAGCCGCTGTGCGCGGAGGTTGGGCCGGTAGCCCAGCTCGGCGGCGATCCGGCGGACCCGCTCGCGGGTGCGCGGATCGACCTTGCCGATGCCGTTCAGCGCGTGGGACACCGTGGTCCGGGACACCGCGGCCGCCGCTGCGACATCGGCGATGGTGGGCCGGCGGGCGCCGCGGGAGGTGGTCATGCGGCCATCTTGCCCCATACACCGATCAACGGTCCCCGGCGGCGAGGACATCCGCATGGTGCGCCTGCGGCGATGGTGCGACGCTGGGGACAGAGGTGCCCGACGAGGGAGATGCCTGGAGGGCCGATGGGGCGTGACGTCCCGGCGCTCGTCTTCACCCGCGACGACCGCCGCCGGTACCGGATCAAGATGCAGGAGTGCCTCGAGGCGTTCGCGCAGATGCTGCGCGAGGCACGGTTCGAGGCGGAGCGTCCGCAGGTCGGGCTGGAGATCGAACTGAACCTGGTCGACGAGGCGGCGGAGCCGGCGATGCGCAACAGCGATGTGCTGGAGGCGATCTCCGACCCCGCCTGGTCCACCGAACTGGGCCGGTTCAACCTGGAGATCAATGTGCCGCCGCGGCGGCTGACGGCGGGTGGTCCGGACGCCTGGGAGTCCGAGATCCGTGCCGCGCTGAACCACGCCGACCTGCGCGCCGGGTCGGCCGGTGCCCGGCTCATCATGATCGGGATCCTGCCCACGCTGCGCCAGCAGCACATCGGCGAGGAGACGCTGTCCGAGAACCCGCGCTACCGGCTCCTCAACGACCAGATCTTCGCGGCCCGGGGCGAGGATCTGCGCATCGAGGTGGACGGGGTGGACCGGCTGCGGACCTATGCGGACACCATCACCCCGGAGGCCGCGTGCACCAGCACCCAGTTCCATCTCCAGGTGTCCCCGGAGGAGTTCGCCGGATACTGGAACGCGGCGCAGGCCATCGCCGGGGTGCAGGTGGCGCTGGCGGCGAACGCGCCGTTCCTGTTCGGCAAGGAGCTGTGGCACGAGACCCGGATCCCGCTGTTCGAGCAGGCCACCGACACCCGCCCGGAGGAGATCAAGGTGCAGGGGGTACGGCCCCGGGTGTGGTTCGGGGAACGCTGGATCACCAGCGTCTTCGACCTGTTCGAGGAGAACCTGCGCTACTTCCCGGCCCTGCTGCCGCTGTGCGACGAGCAGGATCCGGTGGAGACGCTGGACGGGGGCGACACACCGGAGCTGAGCGAACTCACCCTGCACAACGGGACCATCTACCGCTGGAACCGGCCCGTCTACGCGGTCGCCGAGGGCCGCCCGCACATCCGGGTGGAGAACCGGGTGCTGCCCGCCGGACCGACGGTCGCCGACACGCTGGCCAACGGCGCGTTCTACTACGGGCTCACCCGGGCCCTGGTGGAGGAGGACCGGCCGGTGTGGTCGCGGATGTCCTTCGCGGCCGCCGAGGACAACCTGCACGCCGCAGCCCGGCACGGCATCGACGCGCTGCTGTACTGGCCGGGGACGGGCGAGGTGCCGGTGCCCGAACTGGTCCTGCGCCGGCTGCTGCCGCTCGCGCACCGCGGTCTCGAGCACTCCGGCATGGACGCGGCGTGGCGTGAGCCGCTGCTGGGAATCATCGAGCAGCGCTGTGTGACGGCCCGCAACGGGTCCGTGTGGCAGAAGGAGATGCTGCACCGGATCGAGGACACGACCCACACCGGCCGCCATGAGGCGCTGCGGCGGATGACCCAGGTGTACATCGACTACATGCACCTCAACGCCCCGGTCCACACCTGGCCGGTGGACTGAGACACCCGATGCGCCGGCCGGCCGGGGACCGGGCGACGGTGCCCCTTGGAGCCGTCATCTACGCTGTCGCGGTGACTGATGAGCAGGAGCGGGTGCGGCCGTCGGGAGTGTGGGCCACGGCGGTGGGGGTGGCCCGGGTGCGGGCGCTGGAGACCGAGCGGGAGAACGCGCTGTTCCGCGACCCACTGGCACAGGCCTTCGCCACCGCCGGCGGCCTGTGGCCCTCCTCGCCGCCGCTGCCCGAGGACGAGGGCGCGCGACGCCGCCGGCTGGCCGTGTCGTTCTCCATCGTCATCAGGACGAAGTTCCTCGACGACCTGTTGCGGGAGGCCTGTGCGGCCGGGGTCCGGCAGGTCGTGCTGCTCGGTGCCGGCATGGACAGCCGGGCCTTCCGGATGGACTGGCCCGAGGGCACCCGGCTGTTCGAGGTCGACACCGCCGCGCCACTGGACTTCAAGGCCTCGGTGCTGCGCCAGGAGCGGGCCGTCGCGCGCTGCGAGCGGATCACCGTCCCGGTGGATCTGCGTGAGGACTGGCCCGGCGCGCTGGCCGCAGCAGGGCACGACCCGACGGTGCCGACTGTGTGGATCGCCGAAGGACTGCTGATCTATCTGCCCGAGGACGCGGTGGACCTGCTGCTGGCCCGGATCGGCGCGCAGTCGGCGGCGGGCAGCCGGATGGGGCTGACGTTGGGCTCGCGCGGCGTGATCGAGCGCTTCGGCGCGGACGCCGTGCCGGGATCGGCGGCGTCCCTGTGGGTCTCGGAGATGCCCGACGACCCGGTGGGCTGGCTGGCCGGCCACGGCTGGGAGGCCGACTGCCACACCCTGCGCGAGCGCGCTGCCGCCTATGGCCGCCCGGTCAGCACCCCGCCGCAGCGCGAGGAGGGGCCCGGCGGACTGATCTCGGCGGTCCGCCGCCAGAGCGCCTCCCGGCTTCCCTGAACGTCGTCCCGAGGCAGTTACGGCGTCGGGGCGGACGCGGGACGGGGGCGGTGCGGACGCGGGACGGGGGCGGTCGACGTCAATCGCTGCGCCCCGCGTTCACCTGGTCGGCTGGGGGCGGCCGGCTTCGGGTGCGGCCGACGGTACGGCCGTGTGATCATCCGACGCGAACCGTGGTGGGTGAGGCGGCTGGTGGAGCATCGGTGCCGACCGCCCTGTGGGGGAAGGACGCCGTGTGAGTCTGACCGAGCGCCGGATGGTCCGGCATCCTCGTCCGCCGGGCATCGACACCCTGCGGTGCACGCCCCGGCACGGGCTGGGTGCGATCCCCGATCCGCGACACCGCGCCATGATGGCGGGCCTGCTGGATTCCGGTCTCCTCGACCCTCTGGTCGCGTTCTCGATCGAGCACGAGCCGGCGGTGGACCGGGCCGCGGCCCGCTTCCGGGCCGGTCTGCTGGCCGCCGAGTTCGAGGCCTTCGGCGTCGCCGTCCCGGCCGCGACGATCCGCACCATCACCCTGATGCGCAGCATGATGGTGCCGGTCACCGACGAGGATCTCGCGTTCGCGCTCGACCGTGTCTGGGTGTTCGGCACCTACCTCGACGACCTGTGCAGCCGCCGGCCGGCCGAGGCCGAGGCGGTCCTCCAGGAGGCCTTGCTGCCCGAGCGGGCCCCGACCCGTCCCTTCACCCGCTATCTGCGGCACCTGTTCGCGCAGATCGCACCGTTCTGCGGGCCGACGTTCCTGGCGGTCTACCGGGCCTTCCTGCACAACGCGCTCGTCGGCGTGCTGATGGAGGCGGAGTTCACGCGCGAGGTGTCCGACGGCGTGGACAGTGACTTCGTGCGGGCCTACAACGGCTTCTCCCAGTTCTGGTTCGTCTCCTTGCAGTTCACTCACCCGTGCCTCGACGCCGGCACGAACCGGGCGTTCTGGTCGGCGGCACTGTGCTCCGGCGTGACGTTCCTGAACGACGTCAACGACGTGCTGTCCTGCTACAAGGAGGCGGTCGACGGAGCCGACTTCGTCACCAGCAGGCTCTACCGCACGAGTACGCGGGAGGGCATCGCGTACCAGGCCGTCGCCCGCCGCACCCTCGACAGCGGCCTGCGGGCCCGCGACCGCTTCCTCGCTCTCGCCACCGACGACCAGCGTCCGCACCTGGAGCGCTACGCGGCCGGCTACGTCTCCTTCCACCTCCGCTGCCGCCGCTATCGGTGGAACGACATCTATCCGGGCCTCACACCGATCGACACCTGAAACGCCTCGGGCGTCGGCCGCGGCGTAGGCTGTCCGGGTGAGCCGATCCGGGACGACGGACAGGAGCAGCATGGCCGGTGCCGACGCTTCCGCCCCGGCGCGCACGGTGCGTGCGGCGTACGAGGCGCTCTCGGCGGTGGTCGCGGAGCTGGGTGACGAGGAGTCATGGCTGCCGACGGACTGCACGGGGTGGGCGGTCCGCGATCTCGTCTTCCACTGTCTGGGCGATGCCCAGCGCGCTCTGGTGGCCCTGCACACCCCGGCGTCCGGGCCGGCGGACCGGGACGCCGTCAGCTACTGGCAGGAGTGGCGGCCGGACGGCGTCGGTGCGGCGAACGGCCGGCGCTGGGCGCGGGTGAGCGCGAGCATGTTCCTGGACTGGGGCCAGTTGCGCGGGCTGTTCCTGGAGACGCTGGCGGCGGCCGCGGGGGCCGCGGACGGCGTCGGTCCCGGCCGGCATGTCGCCACCCAGGGGCATGTGCTGACGGCCGGCGATCTGCTGCTCACCCTCGCGGTGGAGGCGACCGTGCACCATCTCGACCTGACCGCCGCCCTGCCGCTCGCGCCGGGGCCCTCGCCCGAGGGGCTGGCCGCGGTGCGCGCCACCCTGGACGGGCTGCTGGGCCGGCCCGGGCTGCCGGAGTGGAGCGACCGGCACTATGCGCGGGTGGGCACCGGCCGGGCCGCGCTCACCGAGGCCGAACGCACCGCCCTCGGTGCGGCGGCGGACCGCTTTCCGCTGTTCGGCTGAGTCTTCCGGCGCCGGGTGCGCCCGGCGGCACGTCCGACCCGGGGACATGTGCGGGCGGCGTCTGCGCGGTGCGCTGCTTCCCGGCCGCCCGGATGGAAGCCTGCGCTCCATGAACAGCCCTCCGAGCATCAACTGTTACGTCGACCGGGTGACCGCGGGCCCGGGCGGCGCGCTGACCGAGGAGATCGGCATCGTCACCGGCGATCTGATGGTCGCGACCGTGCTGCGGGCCGACGGCCGCAGCGCGCGTGTGGCCGTGCAGCATTCCGGCAGCGACGTCTGGTACACCCTCAGCGGCAGCCCGGCCCCGGTGCCCGCCGGACAGCTCGCGGCCTATCACCGCGATCTGCTGGGCCGTATCCGCCGCGGCGGCGGCACCCGGGCCAGCTGAACTCCGATAGGCCAACTCTCAAGACATCTCAGCCAGTTGACTCCCATGAACGGGCAAAAACGGGGGTCGCGCACCTTGACCCGGGTTTGGTCCAGACCAATCATGGCCTAGACCAATAGCCCCGGCCGGGCTCCGCACCGTGCGACACCCCCGATCGACCGCCCTGTCGTCCGCTCTCCGGGAGTACCCGATGACACGTCCGAGATCCGTTCGCGCCCTGCTCACCGGCGTGGCCACCCTGGCCGCGTCCGCGGGGATCGCCCTGGGCATCGGGGGCACCGCGCACGCGGCGACCCCGCTGCCCGCGCATGTCTTCGCGCCCTACTTCGAGTCCTACAACGGCGACAGCCCCGCCGCGCTGGCCCAGTCCTCCGGGGCCAAGTACCTCACCATGGCCTTTCTCCAGGCCGACAAGAAGGGCTCGTGCACCCCGTACTGGAACGGCGACAGCGGCAAGCCCGTGGACCGCTCCGTCTTCGGCGCCGACGTCGACACCATCCGCTCGCGGGGCGGTGACATCATCCCCTCCCTCGGCGGATACGCCGCCGACAACGGGGGCACCGAGATAGCCGACAGCTGCACCAGCGTGGACTCCATCGCCGCCGCCTACGAGAAGATCATCACCACCTACGACGTCTCCCGGCTCGACATGGACGTCGAGGACAACTCGCTCACCGACACCGCCGGCGTCGACCGCCGCAACCAGGCCATCAAGAAGGTCCAGGACTGGGCCGCCGCCAACGGGCGCTCGGTGCAGTTCTCGTACACCCTGCCGACCACGACGACCGGCCTCGCCGACAGCGGGCTCGCCGTGCTGCGCAGCGCGAAGAACGCCGGCGCGAAGGTGGACGTCGTCAACATCATGACGTTCGACTACTACGACGGCGCCACGCACCACATGGCCACGGACACCCAGACGGCCGCGAGCGGGCTGCACGGCCAGCTCGCGTCGCTGTACCCGAACCTGAGCGACAGCCAGCTGTGGGGCATGATCGGGGTCACCGAGATGCCGGGCGTGGACGACTACGGTCCGGCGGAGACCTTCACCACGGCCGACGCGACGACCGTGTACGACTGGGCCGTCGCCCGGGGCATCAACACCCTGTCCTTCTGGGCGCTCCAGCGCGACAACGGCAGCTGTCCCGGCTCCCCCGCCTCCGACACCTGCTCGGGCATCGCCCAGGACACCTGGTACTTCACCCACACCTTCGCACCGTTCACGGGCGGTACGACGACCCCGCCGGCCAATGACTTCGCGGTGTCCCTCTCTCCCGCCGCCGCCTCCCTCGACCCGGGCGGCTCGGCGAAGGCGACCGTGCAGACCTCGGTGACCTCGGGCGGCGCACAGAGCGTCGACCTCGCGGTGAGCGGCGCGCCGAGCGGGGTGACCGCCTCGCTCAGCCCCTCCTCGGTCACCGCCGGCGGCACCTCGACCCTGACCGTGCAGGCGGGCACCTCGGCGGCGCCGGGCACCTACACCCTGACGGTGACCGGCACGTCCGGCTCGACCCGGCACAGCGCCACCCTCTCCCTGACCGTGAACGGGTCCGGCGGCACGGCGGTCCTCGGCAACGGCGGCTTCGAGACGGGCTCGCTCGCCCCGTGGACCTGCGGGAGCGGCGCCACCGTGGTCTCGTCCCCGGTGCACGGCGGAAGCCACGCGCTGAAGACCACGCCCTCCGACAGCACGACCGGCCAGTGCGCCCAGACCCTCACCCTGAAGCCGAACACGTCCTACACGCTCAGCGGCTGGGTGCAGGGTCCGTACGCCTATCTCGGGGTCAGCGGCGGCGCGACGGCCAGCACCTGGGCGTCCTCCTCCGCCTGGACGAAGCTGACGGTGCCCTTCACGACGGGCTCCTCCGGCACGGTCACCGTGTACGTCCACGGCTGGTACGGCCAGGGCGCGGTCTACGCGGACGACCTCGCCCTGTCCTGACCGGCAGCCGGGCGGCCCCGGCGGCCCGGTCGCGCGCCACACCGGAGCCAATCCCCCGCATTCATGCGCTTATCCCATCTAATGGGGGAGATGAGTGGAATCAGCCGCCGGGGCCTGGCGCGTCTCGGCCTCGGAGCCGGTCTCGGTGTGGCCACCGCCCCGCTCGCCGGCTGCGGCGGGCGGGAGGGCGGCGAACCCGGCGCGCCGGGGCAGGGGGCGCCCCGGCTGATCGGGGACGGCTCCACGTCGTACACCGGAGGCCAGCCCCGCCAGCCGGACGCGCCCACGCCGCTCGAACCGGGCGAGACCCCGCCCCAGTTCGTGGTGTTCTCCTGGGACGGCGCCGGCGAGCTGGGCACCGGCCTGTTCCCGCGCTTCCTGGAGCTGGCCCGCACCCACGGCGCGCACATGACGTTCTTCCTGTCCGCTCTCTATCTGCTGCCGGAGGAACACCGGCACAGGTACCGTCCGCCGAACAACCCGGCCGGCGCCTCCGACATCGGCTACCTCAGCCACACCCACATCAAGGAGACGCTGCGGTACGTCCGCCAGGCCTGGCTCGACGGCCATGAGATCGGCACCCACTTCAACGGGCACTTCTGCGCCGGCCCGGGGTCGGTGGCCCACTGGACGCCGGCGGAGTGGCGCTCGGAGATCGAGCAGGCCCGGACCTTCGTCACCGCCTGGCGCACCCACACCGGCTGGCACTCCGAGCCGCCGCTCCCCTTCGACTACGACCGGGAGCTGGTGGGCGGCCGTACCCCGTGTCTGCTCGGGCAGGAGAACCTGCTGCCGGCCGTCCGCGCGCTGGGCTGGCGGTACGACGCCTCGTCACCGGGCGGGCTGCAACGCTGGCCGCGCAAGCGGCAGGGCGTCTGGGACCTGCCGTTGCAGAGCATCCCGTTCCCCGGGCACACCTTCGAGGTGCTGTCCATGGACTACAACATGCTGGCGAACCAGTCGGGGAACTCGACCCGGGCACCGTCGTACCACTACCCGTACTGGCGGGCCCAGGCGGCGCAGTCGTATCTGGCCGGGTTCGACCGGGCCTACGAGACGAACCGGGCGCCGCTGTTCATCGGCAACCACTTCGAGCAGTGGAACGGCGGTATCTACATGGACGCGGCCGAGGAGGCGCTCCGGCAGATCGCCGGCCGTGCGGACGTCCGCCTGGTCTCCTTCCGGCAGTTCGTCGACTGGCTGGACGTCCAGGAACCGCGGATCCTCGCCCGGCTGTGCACGCTCCAGGTGGGCGAGCGGCCGGACGGCGGCTGGGGCGCGTTCCTGCGCCCGGCGCGGCGCGCCCGTGGCTCCGCCGGTCCCGCCGCCGCCCGGCGGAGCTGAACCGGTCACCGCCCGGGGCGGCGGGCGTACACCTCTATCTCGATCTTCATGCGCGGGTCGGCGAGTCCGCACACCATCATGGTCGCGGCCGGGCGTACCTCGCCGAAGCAGCGGCGCAGCACCGGCCAGCAGGGCTCGAAGTCCGCGCGGTCGGGCAGCAGATAGCGCACCCGGACCACATCGGCGAAGGTGCACCCCGCCTCGGTGAGCGCCGCCCCGATGTTGGCCAGGCACTGCTCGGCCTGCTCGACCACGTCGTCCGAGATGGACATGGTGGTGTAGTCGAAGCCGGTGGTGCCGGACACATGCACCCAGTCGCCGTCGACCACGGCCCGGGCGTAGCCGATCTGCTCCTCGAAGACCGAACCACTCAGGATCGCGCGTCGCTCTGTCATGCGCGGAACGCTAGGTGACCGGCCGCGATACGTCTAACTTGGGGTTCTGCGCGGCTCCATCACACTGGCTCGTGCGGCTCCTCGCGGAGGCCGTGAGCGGCGCGCCGGAGGTAGGGCACCGACACGAACTCCGCCAGTCCCAGCGCGACGCCCTCGACCTGCCCGTCCAGATGCCGGGCGAACTCGGCGACCTCGGCGGGGTTCTGGCCCACCAGCCAGGTCAGCAGCAGGGTGAACACATCGCCCAGGAACCGCATGTGCTCCGGGGCGCCTTCGCGGCCGCCGGCGGTGAGGACCGCCGACAGTTCGGCCATCCGCCGTTCGGTCAGCGCGAAGGGGCCCAGCTCCAGGGCCCTGGTGACCGCGTCGATCACCAGCGGCAGCACCGAGGACCACTGCTGGGGGTCCGCGGCGGAGCACAGGATCGCGCCCCACACCGCCGCCGACCACAGGGCGTCCGCGTCCTGCTGCTGCTCGGCGAGCGCGGCGAGACCGGCGAGGATGGGTGCGGCCAGTTCCCAGGCGCCGATCCGGACGAGTCCGTCCACCGCGGCCCGGTAGTGGACCAGCGCCTCGGCGGGCCTGCCGCGCAGCCGCAGCACCTCGGCGACATCCCAGTGGAAGCTCGCCGCCTCCCTCGGCACACCGAGCCGCTCCGCCTGCGCCAGTCCCACGGTGGCGTACTCCTCGGCGGTGGCCAGGTCGCCCTTCTCCCGGTGGCAGACGCACAGCCTGCCCACGGCGGCCAGTTCGGCCTGGTCGTGATGGATGATGCGGGCCAGTTCCAGGGCGGTGGTGGCGGCGGCGATCGCGGCGTCGTGATCGCCGGCCACCTGGTGCAGCGTCGCTTCGTCCAGCTTGAAGGCGCCCTGCTGCTCCCGGTCCGCCAGCTCCACCGCGCGGGCATAGCCCTCGCGGGCGTGGCGCATCGCCTCGTCGTAGCGGCGCAGCCGCTTGCTCAACTGGCCGAGGAGACCCGAGACCTGGAGCAGTCCGGTCTGGTCGTCCTCGCGCTGGAAGAGGTCGTACGCCTCCTGCGCCAGCCCGCGCGCCTCCTCCCAGTGGCCGCGCCGCATCTGGAGCTGCGCCATCCGCAGCAGCAGGCGCGAGCGGTTCGGGCAGGCCTCGCCGTAGTCCACGCTGCGCCGCAAGGCGGCCAGCGCGTCGGCGAGCTCGTCGCGCCGCTCGTGCCGCAGGCCGGTCAGCGTGAACCGGACGGCCCACCGCCGGTCCGCCTCCGCTGCCGGCAGGTCCAGCCGGGGCAGCAGCGCGTCGACGGACGCGAGGAGCCGCTGTACGGCGTCCTCGGTGGCGCTGTCGTCGCCGACGGTCAGCGCGAGGTCGTCCAGCAGCACGTCCAGGTAGGCCGGTGTGCGGCCGTGCGGAGTGTGCTCCACGGTGCGGCGCAGAGCGGTCATCTCGCGGTGCAGCAGCGGGGTCAGCGAGCCACGGCGGCCGAGCGCGGCGCGCGCCAGGATCGCGCACTCGGCGAGCGCCGCCTCGCCCGCGGTGGCGGTACGGTCCCGCCACTGGTCCAGCCGGCCGCTCGCGGTGCCCACGTAGAGGTAGGACCGTTCGATTCCGGCGGGCAGCCCGGTGTTCACGATGGCCTCGCTCACCGGGCGCTCCTCGGCGGTGATGCGGTGCACGACCGTACGCCCGAAGTCCGCCGCCTGCCGGGAGGGGATGCTCCACAGCGAGCCGATGTAGCCGCGGGCGCCGACGCGGACGAACTCCCGGCCGACGCCCGTCCAGGACTGACAGGAGTTGTTGAACACCAGGGGCCGGTGCTCCAGGGTCAGCCACTGCGGGATGCGCCAGTTCTCCAGGGCGAGCGCCTCGCCGAGCACGATCCCGTCGTCCAGGCCGTGCGTGTTGAAGAAGAGCAGCTCCACCGGCAGGTCCCGGGGCAGGGTGGTCAGGGCGTCCAGCATCAGCTCGTCGGGGCCGGGCAGCAGGATGGGATGGGTGAAGTGGCCGCCCATCGAGCCCATCACGTCCTCGGTCTCCGAGGCCTGGAAGAACCCGGGGTCGAAGACGAGGCTGAAGGTGCCGGCCGAGCGTGCGATGCCCGCGCTGTAGATCTCGTTGAGGATGATCAGCGCCGGGTCGGCGGCGACGTGCCCGATGGGCTTGCGCGACCAGTCGGCCTCCTGGGTGCGGACGAACGAGTACGGCATCCCGGTGGTGAACGCGGTGAGCCGGCGGTCGCCCACGGCGCTGATCACGCTCGGGGCCACCTGGGCGGTCACCGCCGCCTCCAGGGCCCGGTACGGGTTGCGCAGCCCGGTGGACAGCCACCGCCGCAGCTTCCCGCCCCGGTCGGCCTCGTCCGTCCCCGCGTCGAGGGCCCGCGGGGACGACCCGGTGATCCGGCGCTGCTGTGCGTCGACGGCCGCGCGCACCGGCGCCAGGTCCGGCGGCGGCGTGACCACCAGGCGGGCGCCGCGGTGATGGGCGTACACGGCGCCGAGCAGCGCGTTCACGTCCGCGGTGTTCTCGACGAGCGTCGCCTCGTCGGCGTCGTCCGGTACGGCCGCGGCGAACAGCGGGTCGAGCGGCGTGCCCGGCGCCGCGACCGGCCGCAGCGCGGCGCCCGTGCGCAGGGCGGTGTACAGCGCGGCGACATAGCTCGCGGGGTCGTCCTCGGGCACCTCCAGCACCTGCTCGGGCTCGTCGCCGGGTGCGCGCAGCCGCTGCCAGGCGACGGTGGTGAGGTCGGTCGGTCCGTCCCAGTGCAGGCGTACGTGCTCGGGCAGTCCGGCGAACATCCGGCCGGACGGGTCGTCGCGGTCCTTCGCGTCCTTCCCGGTGTGCGCGCTCCACACCCGGTCGGCCTCCTCCCGCAGCGCGGGATCGAGGGTGTTGAGTTCCCCGGGGGCGAAGTCGGCCAGGAACACGGCCCGTCGGACGCGCATCTCGGTCACCAGCCGGGACGCCATCTCGTTGTGCTTGAGCCAGGACCGGTACCCGCTCAGGGCCTGGGCGAGCTGCTGGTGCTCGGCGATCTCGAGGAGTGTCCGCCGCTGGAGCTCCGGGCCGCCGGACAGCACCTCGGCCATGCCGAGCTTGCCGCCGATGCGCTGCATCGAGACGTTCTGGCTGTGCTCGAACCGCTCGTAGAGGGCGATGTAGTCGGCCTCGGACAGGGGCGGCGGCTCGACGGCGACGACGGGGGTCAGCCGGTCCCCGGGGAGGCAGGACACGACGACGGCCGCCTCCCGGATCTGGTCGGGGCGGCACACCACGACGGTGTCGCCGACGTCGAACACCGGAAGGCTGGTCAGCGTCAGCACGAGCCGGGAGCCGCCCGCCGGCAACGCCACCCGCACCTCGCCGCCGTCGACCGTGCAGGCGGCCGTGGTCTCCACGGTCAGGGTGACCCGGCCGGGCAGGTCGCAGCGCGCGCCCTGCGCGGTCGGCTCCGCGGTGGCGTCCGTCGTCAGACGCCACTCCAGCGGCGCGCTCAGCTCGAACCGCAGTTCCAGGGCGACGGCCGGGTCCGGGCCCGCCGGCTCGGTCAGTTCCAGGTGTCGGGTGCCGATACCGAGCCGCTGTTCCCTGCGGGTGGCCGGTACCTCGGGCGCGGGCAGCGGCTCCGGCCGGACGCCCGTACCGAGCAGGCTTTCGCGCAGCGGGAGCGCGGGCTTGCGGTGCATGTCGAGCAGGGCGGCGCCGAGCAGACCGTCGTCGAAGCGGAACCTGATGCCGTGGGAGGGGCCGAGTTCCATGGTCTACAGCCCGTACACGTAGGAGTCGAGGAGCGAGTAGCGCTCGGGGGTGCGCGGCCAGGACCGCAGCTGTGCCCGGGCGCGGTCCCGGCCCTTGCGCACCATGGAGTTCACCAGCACCGGCGTCGACACCCCCACGTACAGGGCGCCCCAGTAGGTGGTCGCGGGGAGCACCAGCGCGAGCACTCCGCCGAGCCCCGCGAACGCGAGCGACACGACCAGGTAGAACCATGACCACTGGAAGCGCGCCGGATCATTGCGGATCTCGTAGAGGCGGACGATCTCAGGCGCCAACGCGCCCACCATACCCAGCAGGAAGACGGCCACAGGACTCATCCTGCTCACCGTACCCGACGGTGACCGGCGGCACCGGCGAGCACAAGTAAGCGTACTTTCCTGTGACTTGGCGGCCGGTCCAGCGGGTTCGGGGACCCACTGTCGGGCGATCCCCCATGATGAGCGGCATGAACGAGCCCATGCCCTCCCCGCTCGCGTCCCATGTGGCGTCCTGGCACCCCGGGCCGGTCCGCGACGAGGACGTCCTGCCGCCCGGACCGGCGGCGGCCCTCTCGGCGCTGCTCGACCTGCCCGACCGCGTGGCCGGGGCCGGTGACCCGCTGCCGCCGCTGTGGCAGTGGCTGTACTTCCTGCACTGGGTGCCGCAGCACGCCCTCGGCCCCGACGGCCATCCGCGCGAGGCCCGTTTCCTGCCGCCCCTTCCGGACCGGCGCCGCATGTTCGCCGGGGGACGCTGCGAGATCCGCGAGCCGCTGCTGCTCGGTGAGCCCGCCGAGCGGATCAGCAGCCTGGCCGCGGTCACCCCCAAGCAGGGCCGCAGCGGTGAACTGCTGTTCGTCACCGAACGCCAGGAGTTCCGCCAGGGCGGCCGGGTCCGTCTGGTGGAGGAGCAGGACATCGTCTACCGGTCGGGGGCGGGTGCCGCGCCGCCCAGCCCTCCGGCCGCGCTCGACGATACGGCCGTACCGGAGGCGGAGGGGCCGTGGCGGCTGCGGCTGCGGCCGGACGAGACGCTGCTGTTCCGGTTCAGCGCGCTCACCGCCAACGCCCACCGCATCCACTACGACACGCCCTACTGCCGGGCGGTGGAGGGCTATCCCGGGCTGGTCGTGCACGGGCCGCTGCTGGCCCTGCTCATGCTGGAGCTGGTGCGCAGGCACGCGCCGGAACGCCGGGTGCGGTCGCTGTCCTACCGGCTGCACCGGCCGGCCTTCGCCGGCGAGCATCTCCTCGCCGACGGCGGCCCCTTCGAGGGGGGCGCGCGTCTGCGGGTCGCCGGCGGCCGAGAGTTCCGGCACGCCTCCGCGGAGGTGGTCTTCGCCTGAGCCCCGGGCCGCCGGACCTCTTGCCCCGCGCGCCAACGGGTGGCAAGATCACCGGTGTTCGACTTTTTCGGAAACTCTTCTCTCGAAGGACTGAAGTCCATGGTTCCGGCGTCCCGCAGCGGCCGCCGTCAGCACTGAGGCTCCTGCTCTCCGGCAGCGTTCCTCCGTGTTCGTCACGCCCTCTCACGGCGGCCCGACGATGCGGTGCCCCTCCCGGCACCGTCCACCTCGTCGTCATCTCGTCACGCATTGCGTGGGACGAGGTCGATCCATGCATCTCTCACCGTGAGGTTCTCAGCGTGCGCACCGATGTGCAGAGCTTTTCCGTCGCCCACCTTCTGCGCCGCCCGGCGGCCTGTGAAGTCGGCGGCTTCGTCGTGGGGTTCGACCCCTCGACGTCCAGTCAGTACGTCAACTACGCCTCCCCGCTGCCCGGCGCCGAGCCGTCCGAGCGGGACGTCGCCGACCTGATCGCCGCCTTCCGGGCGCGCGGGCTCATGCCCCGGCTGGAGTTCGCCCCGGACGCCGCCCCCACGGTGGCGCCCGCGCTCAGCCGGGCCGGTTTCGGCACGGAGGCCGTCCACGAGTACCTGGTGTGTACGCCGGAGACGCTCGTCGCGCCGGAGTCCGGCCCGGAGCCGGCGCCGCCGGTCCGCGTGGTGGCTCCGGCCACGGACGCGGACTACGCCGCGCTCGACGCGGCCCTGGCCGAGGCGTTCGGCGGCGAGTGGGCGCCCTCCCCCGAGGGCGCGGCCCGGCTGCGGCGCACCGCGGAGGGCGGCGGGGCCGTCCGGTTCGTGCGGGCTGCGGGCGGCGGCTGCGCGGGCGGTGCCCTGTGCTCGGCCATCGCCGAGGGCACCGCCGAACTCGCGGGCGTGGGCACCCTGCCCGCGTACCGGGGGCGGGGCATCGCGGGCGCGGTCACCGCGACGCTGGCCGCGACCCAGTTCTCCCGTGGCGCCCGGTCGGTGTGGCTGGAGTACTCGGGCGAGGGCTCCCGGCGGGTGTACGAGCGCGTGGGCTTCCGGCCCGGCGGGACGCGCCTGTACATGTCGCTCCCCGGGTGACGGCGAGAGCGGCGGCTCAGGCGGGGTGACTCGCCCGGTAGAGGTCGCGCAGCAGCGCGATCTCGGCTCCGTGGTGGAGCAGTTCCTGGTTGACCCACCACACGATGTCCAGGAACGGCTCCTCCGGGTCGCTGCCGTAGGGGTACGCGCAGTAGCCGACCGTGTCCAGCGCGGTGTCGTCGGCGCCCAGCAGTGCCCGGCGCCAGGCCGCGGCACCGGCCCGGAGGGCGGCGACGGCGTCCGCGGCGGACCCGCTGACCGGCAGGGTCTCCCGGGTCGCCGAGCGGCTGCCGGTGGTGTGGTCCGCGCGCAGGGTGAGCATCTCGGTGAGGTGGCTCAGCCGCCAGGCGATGGTGGTGACCGGCGGCGGCCAGGGGTGCGGGTAGGCGGCGGCGTCCCGGCCCCAGGCACCGGCGCCGGCCAGCAGGGTCGCGCGGGGCCCGGGGCCGTCCGCGCGCCGTCTGACCGACCAGCACCCGGGCACCGGCTCCCAGAAGTACTCGTCGTCGGTCATCGGCCCGACCTCGGTCTCGGTCCCGTCGCCGCTGTCCGAGACGGGCCCGGCCAGCCGGCTCACCAGCCGGTCGTGCGCGAAGTCGAACTGGTCCAGCAGCGGGCCGAGGCGGGGCGGTGGCGTCATGTGACCTTCTTCCGCGTGGAGGGCCGTACGGATTCCGGGTGGACGAGCGGCGCCGGCCGGCCGCGGGCCGCGTACCGGTCGGTGGCCGCCACCCGGGCGTCCGCCATGCCGGGGGCGGCCGCATTGTGGCCGGCGCGGTCGACCGGCGCCGGCTCGCTGTCCGGCCAGGCGTGGTGCAGCCGCCAGACGATGCCGAGGACGTTGCCGAAGTCGAGGCTGCTCTGGACCAGGGGCACGGTAGCGGCTGCGTACAGGGGATGGCAGCCCGTTTTTCCCGCGCTCGGGTCACAGCTGCCGTCGGACGCCGGCCTCCCGCTCGGTGCGCTCCAGCTGGTGGCCGAGGTCGCCCTGGAGGGAGGTCCGCGCCCGGCCCCGGCGGCCCAGGGGCAGGACCGTGCGCTGCGCGGAGTCCTCCAGGAGCAGGGCGAAGCCGCCGTACAGGGCGAACGCGGCCAGGACGGTGCCGATCCAGCCGGCGGCGGACCGCAGCACTTCCGGGCCGCCGGCCTGGTACGCGCCGGTCAGGACGAAGCGGCAGGCCCCGGTCAGCAGCAGGAGACCGAACAGGGGTTTGCCGGGGAGCGACGCGGCACACAGGAGCAGCATCAGCGGGGCCACGGTGAGCAGGAACACCGCCATGGCGGGGCTGCGCTGTCCGACCGGTCCGGACAGGCTGACCAGCGCGCTGCCCGCCCAGGCGCAGGCCAGCACGGACAGCCCGCAGGCCGCGCCGCCGTCGCGGGCCAGGAACGCGAAGATCCCGGCGAGCAGTTCCAGGGGCACCACGAAGGCCAGCACCAGCAGCATCAGCGGTCTGGTCTGGTCCTGGGGCACCCACTGCAACTGGACCGCGCTCAGCAGCACACTGCCGGTGCCGAAGGCGAAGAAGCCCAGGGGGAGGCTGCTGGCGAGCGGTCTGAGCATGATCCTCGTCAGGGCCTCGGGCCGCGGCGGCCCCGGGGTCGCGTCGTATGTGCCCGCCGGTGCTGGCGCCATCAGGATCACCTCGTGCTCATGCCCGGGGCCGTCGTTACCCCTGACGGGGTACCCCGTCGGCGACGCTGTCCCGGAACCGCCGCGATATTGTCCGCGATCGGTAACAGAGTGAGCCGGCGCCGGGACGCCGCTCGTCCTGCCAGACGGACCAGGACTCATCGACACAGGGGGCGGAGCGGACATGGCGCGACACGGCGGGCGGGGATGGTACGGCCGGATGGTCGCGGCAGCGATCGGAGTCACGGCGGTGGCGGCCGCGACCTCGGTGTGGACCGCGCAGGCGGGGCAGCCGGGCGGTTCCGCCGTTCCCGGGCGTGCGGCCGCCGCGCCCGACGCGTCGGCCCGGCAGAGCGCGCCGAGGCAGGCGGCCGTGTCCGAGACGATCGTGCACGCCTCCGACGGGGGCGCGCACGCGGTCAACATCACCATCGACGACGGCCCGGACCCGCTCTGGACGCCGCAGGTGCTGCGGGTGCTGCGGGACAACGGGGTGAAGGCGACGTTCTGCATGGTCGGCACCCAGGCGCAGGCGCACCCGGACCTGGTCAAGCAGGTGGTGGCGGCCGGGCACCGGCTGTGCGACCACACGGTGTCGCACGACGTGACGATGGACAAGAAGTCCGAGGCCTACCAGTCGCAGCAGATCCTGGACGCCGAGCGGCAGATCACCACGGCGTCCGGTGGCGTGGCGCCGATGTACTACCGGGCCCCGGGCGGCGCCTTCACCCCGTACAGCCGGCACCTCGCGGCCTCGCACGGGATGCGTCCGCTGGGCTGGAACGTCGACTCCAAGGACTTCGAGCGACCGGGCACCGCCGCGATCATCAACACCGTCAAGAGCGAGCTGGCCAACGGGCCGACGCTGCTCTTCCACGACGCGGGCGGCGACCGCTCCCAGACCGTCGCGGCGCTGCGCACCCTGCTGCCCTGGCTGAAGCAGCAGGGGTACGCGTTCGGTTACCCGGTGCGCTGAGCGAGGGCCGCGGCCACGGGCCGGTGAACCCCGGGGAAATTCTCGGCCACCCGAGCCCCCGGACGGCTGTTCGGTACCGTGCGGGCGCCTACGATGAGGCCGCTGCGTACGTCGTCCGGAAAGGCTCGCCATGCCGTCGCCCCGCCTCGGCACGCGGTGGGCCCGTCTCCGGACGGCCCCCGCCGTGTTCGTCGCCCTCGCCGTGGTGCTCGCGGTCGTGTCGCCGGCCCTCTCGCCCGGCGGGCCGCGGCACGGCCGGGCCGTCACCGGTCCGTCGGGGCACATCGTGGTGGAGGTGTCGCCGAGCCACTGCGGCCGCGGCTGGACCCGGCCCGAGTCGGGGGTGCGGACCTTCGATCTGCACAACACCTCCGACGGCGCCGCCGAGGTGTATCTGGAGAACCCGGCCGACCACACGGTGTACGGCGAGGTGGAGGGCATCGGCCCGGGTACCACCCGGCAGTTGACCGTCCGGCTCGGCAAGGGCGCGTACGCCTTCGAGTGCGTGCCGGACGACGCCGACGCCGTCACGGGCCCCACCGTGCGCATCACCTCGGGACGGCCCGGCCCGGGCGCGGCCCCGGTCAGCCAGCACGATCTGATCCCGCCGGCGCTCGCCTACCAGAAGTGGGTCGGCGGCGGGCTCACCGAGGTGGTGCGGCTGACGACGAAGCTCCGGCAGGCCGTCGACCGGGGCGACCTCGCGGCGGCGCGGTCGGCGTGGCTGCCGGCGCATCTGGAGTACGAGCGGCTGGGAGCGGCATACGACGCCTTCGGCGACGCGGACGGGCGGATCAACGGCACCGACGCGGGCCTGCCCGGCGGGGTGCGCGACAAGGACTTCACCGGCTTCCACCGCGTCGAGTACGGGCTGTGGCACGGCGCGTCGGCCGCGAGCCTGCGTGGCCCGGCGGCGGCGCTGGTGCAGGCGGTGACCGCACTGCGCGACAGCTGGGCGCAGACCCGTATGGACCCGGCCCAACTGGGGCTGCGCGCACACGAGATCCTGGAGAACACCGTGCAGTTCGAGCTGACCGGCCGCACCGACTACGGCAGCGGCAGCAATCTGGCCACCGCCCGGGCCAATCTCGACGGCACCCGTGAGGTGCTGTCCCGGCTGGAGCCGGTCCTGGCCACCCGGTACGCCGGCCTGCCCGCGCTCCACAAGGAACTGGACCGGGCCAGGCACACCCTCGACGGGTTCCACGGCCCGGCGGGGTGGACCCCGCTGGACCGGCTCGACCGCGCCCGCCGGGAGGACGTGAACGCGGTCCTCGGCGGCCTGGTGGAGCAACTGGCGTCGGTGGCGACCCTGTGCGACCCGCGGAGGACCGTGTGAACCGCGTACCCGGTGACGCCCCCGCCGACGGCCTGGGCAGGCGCCGCTTCCTGCGCGGTGCCGCCCTCGCCGGCGCCGGGCTCGCGACCGGGGCCGCCGCCCCCGCCGCGCCGGAGGCCGCCGCGCCGGCCGCCGCCCTGGCCCCCTTCCACGGCCCGCACCAGGCCTCCGCCATCGCCGCCCCGCGCCGCACCTGTGTGTTCGCCGCCCTGGATGTGACCGCCGAGAGCCGCGCGGACCTCGCCGAGCTGCTGCGCACCCTCACCGAGCGGGCCCGCTTCCTGACCTCGGGCGGCACGCCGTCCCCGGTCGGCATCACCGGCCCGCCCGCCGACTCGGGCGTCCTCGGCGCACAGGTGCCCGGCGGCCGGCTGGCCGTGACCGTGGGGGCGGGCGCCTCGCTCTTCGACGACCGGTTCGGACTCGCGGCCCGCAGACCCCGGCGGCTGACCGCCATGCCCGCCTTCCCCGACGACGATCTGAAGGCCGAGTGGTGTCACGGCGACCTCAGCCTCCAGCTGCACGCCGACGACCCGGACACCACCCTGCACGCGCTGCGCGACATCGCCCGGCACACCCGCGGCGGCCTCCAGGTCCGCTGGCGGCTGGACGGCTTCAGCAGCCCGCCCCGGCCCTCGGGCACCCCGCGCAATCTGCTCGGGTTCAAGGACGGCACCGCCAACCCGGACCCGACCAGCGCCCGGGAGATGGACCGGCTGGTGTGGGTGGGCCGGGGCATGGGCGAGCCGGAGTGGGCGGTCGGCGGCAGCTACCAGGTGGTCCGGCTGATCCGGATGCTGGTGGAGTTCTGGGACCGGGTCTCGCTCAGTGAGCAGGAGCGCATGTTCGGCCGGGCGAAGGAGTCGGGCGCGCCGCTGGACGGCGACCACGAGCACGACACACCGAAGTACGCCGACGACCCCAAGGGTGACGTCATCCCGCTGGACGCCCATATGCGGCTGGCCAACCCGCGCACCCCGGCCACCGCGGACCAGCGGCTGCTGCGCCGCGCCTACAACTACGACCGGGGCATGGACGCCAACGGCAACCTGGACATGGGCCTGCTGTTCCTCTGTTACCAGCAGGACCTGGCCCGGCAGTTCGAGACCGTGCAGCACCGGCTGGCCGGTGAGCCGCTGACGGACTACATCTCCCCGTTCGGCGGCGGCTACTTCTTCGCGCTGCCCGGTGTGCGGGACGCCTCGGACTGGTACGGGCGCGCGCTGCTCGCCTGAACCTGTCCGGACAACTCCACGGCCGAACGGGTCAACACAGAGTCAAGTTTTGCCCCAGGATCCCTGACTCGGTGTTCACCCACGGGCCATCATGGCTCCGCCGGCGCGTCCTGCGGCGGGCGCAGCATCCCTGCTCGTACGACGCACAGACGTTCTGTCCGAAGGGGTAGACCACCATGGCCAGCAGAGGAAGACGAGCCGCGCTGCGGACTCTCGGCGCGCTCGCGGGAGCCGCCGCGCTCACCGCGCTCGGCGGCAACGCGCCCGGCTGGGCGGCGGTGCCCGCCGGCACGCCGGGCGGACACTCCTCGACCGCCACTCCCATCAAGCACGTGGTCGTGCTGTACGACGAGAACGTCTCCTTCGACCACTACTTCGCCACCTACCCGAAGGCCGCCAACACGGACGGCACGACGTTCAAGGCGGCGAAGAACACCCCGAAGAACATCGACACCCTCGCGCACGCGGGGCTGCTGACGAAGAACCCGAACCAGTACACGCCGAAGCGGCTGTCCCCGGCCCAGGCGATGACCTGCGACCAGAACCACTCCTACGGCCCGGAGCAGTACGCCTACAACGGCGGCAAGGCCGACCAGTTCGTGCAGAACACCGAGGTCGACAAGTGCAGCGGCGGCCTGTTCGGCGAGCCCGGCCTGGTCATGGACTACTACGACGGCAACACCGTCACCGGTCTGTGGAACTACGCCCAGCACTACGCGATGAGCGACCGCTCCTACAGCTCGGTGTACGGCCCGTCCACGCCCGGCGCGCTGAACCTGATCTCCGGTCAGACGCACGGTGTCGTCTCCATGGACCCGAAGACGGGCACCGAGAACCCGAAGCAGACCCCGACCCCGGACCCCTACACGGTCCTGTCCCCGGACGCCCACGGCGTGGGCACGCTCGTCAACGACCCCGACCCGGCCTACGACGACTGCTCCGGCAAGGACCACACCAGCAGCAACGCGCTCGCGTCCTTGCAGGGCAGGAACATCGGTGACCTGCTCAACGCCAGGAAGGTGAGCTGGGGCTGGTTCCAGGGCGGCTTCCGCCCGACCACCGCGTGGGACGGCAAGCAGGGCGACTACGCCAAGTGCGACGCCACGCACACCAATCTGGGCGGCGCGTCCGTCACGGACTACAGCCCGCACCACAACCCGTTCGCGTACTACAAGTCGACGGCCAACCCGCACCACCTGCCGCCGAAGAGCGTCTCGGAGATCGGCCACAGCGGCCAGGCCAACCACAACTACGACCTGACGGACTTCTCCGCCGTCCTGAAGGCGGGCAAGCTCCCGGCGGTCAGCTTCGTCAAGGCCGGCGCCTACCAGGACGGCCACGCGGCCTACTCCGACCCGACCGACGAGCAGCACTTCCTGATCGGGCAGATCAACGCGATCCAGAGCTCGCCGCAGTGGAAGTCGACGGCGATCGTGATCGCGTACGACGACTCCGACGGCTGGTACGACCACGCCTACGTCGCCCCGCGCAACGGTTCCACGGACACCTCGACCGGCTCCAACGGCAAGGCCATCGACAGCCCGGCCTGCCAGCACGGCCCGAAGGCGGCCGGCGGCTACGCCGACCGCTGCGGCCCCGGCACCCGGCAGCCGCTGCTGGTCGTTTCGCCGTACAGCAAGGTCAACAAGGTCGACCACACCCTGACGAACCAGGCGTCCATCACCCGGTTCATCGAGGACAACTGGCGCACCGGCCGGATCGGCGACCACTCCTTCGACGCGACCGCCGGCTCCCTGGCGGGCCTGTTCGACTTCCGGCACCCGAACAACAAGCAGGTGCTGCTGAAGGCGGACGGCTCGGTGCGCTCCGTCGGCCCGATCCACCACGTCGCCCCGGTCGCCACCGACATCACTCCCGGCCCGGCGATGCAGAACACGGCCGACGCGACCGACTCCTCCGGCTTCCCGGTGCTGCCGGTGGGCCTCGGTGCGGGCGCCCTGCTGGCCGCGGGCGCGACGGGTACGTACCTGACGCTGCGCCGCAGGCAGCAGGCCTGACCGGCTGAACCGCGCGTGCGCCCCCGGAGCCTCTCCGGGGGCGCACGTGTGTGCGGGGTCCGGCGCTGAAATCTGCTGGCCGGGCGGGAGGCCGGGCTGCTGGGATGGCCCGATGGACCATGCGGATACGACGGCGGTGGACCGGGGCGGCTATCCGGACGCCGTGACTCCCTGGGAGCAGGAGGAGTGGCGGGCCTCGGCCCTCGGCTGGGTCCGGGACCGTCTCGCCGAGCACGGCCTGCGGGCGGACGGCGCCCGGCAGGTGCGGTTGCGGCCGTGGTCGGTGCTGGTGCGGACACCGGTCGCGGGGCGGGACGCCGTCTGGTTCAAGGCGAATCCGCCGGCCAGTGCGTTCGAGGGCCCGCTGACCGCGGCGCTGGCCCGCTGGGTGCCCGGGCAGGTGCTGGAGCCGCTGGCCGTCGACGCCGGGCGCGGCTGGTCGCTGCTGCCGGACGGGGGCGAACCGTTCCGGGCCGTGCTGGCCCGGGAGCCGGTCGGCGCGGACGCGTGGGAGGAGCTGCTGCGCCAGTACGCGAGCCTCCAGCGCGCCGTCGTCCCGCACGGCCGGGCGATGGAACGGCTGGGCGTCCCCGCCGCCCGGACCACCGGTCTGCCCGGTGTCTTCGACGCGCTGCTCGCCCGGGCCACGGCCCTCTCCCCGGAACAGCGCGCCCGGCTCACGGCCCTGCGGCCCCGGCTCGCCGACTGGTGTGCCGAACTCGCCGCCCTCGGCGTCGACGACACCCTCGACCACGCCGACCTGCACGACGGCCAGCTGTTCCGCCCGGCGCCGGGCCGGTTCACCTTCTTCGACTGGGGGGACGCGGCCGTCTCCCACCCGTTCCTCAGCCTGCGGGTCACCGCCGAGCGGGCCCGCGACCGCTACGGGCCGCAGGTGCTGCCCCGGCTGCGCGACGCCTACCTGGAGCCCTGGACCGGCGACGGCCGCACGATGACCGACCTCCGGCGTGCGGCGAGCCTCGCCTGGCGACTGAGCGCCCTCGGCCGAGCCGCGTCCTGGGGCCGGATGTTCCCCACCGCGTCCGGCTCCGAGCCGGGCGCCGAACAGACCGCCCAGTGGCTCCTCCAACTCCTCGACCGGCCGCCCTTCTAGCGCGCCGGCCCGGGCAGCCGCGCGTGTCACCCGTACGGCGGCAGCCCGGAGATCCCGGTGCAGGGGCCTGTCCGCCGCTCCCCCGCCACGATCCGGCTCCCCGCGCGGGTTGCGGAGGGTGCGGGCCCGTCGGGAGGCTGGAGCAGGCATCCACCCCTGGGAGGTGACGTGGCTCCGGCACCTGGAACTCCCCCGTCGGACGGTCTCGGCCGCCGCCGCTTCCTCGGCGTGTGCGCCGGGGCCGGGCTCACCACGGCCGCCTGCACGTTCACGCGCACCCGGACGTACACGGCCCACGCCCAGCCGGGGCGGCTCAGGCCGGAGGCGGAGCGGGAGGCCCCGGGCAGCGCCGACTGGCGGCTCGCCGGCACCAGTCCGCCGGACGCGGTGGCCGGCTACACGGACCGGGTCAGTGTGACCCCGGGCGAGGAGTTCGCCCTGCATGTGTCGACGACCGCGGGCGCCTTCCGGGTCTCCGCGTTCCGCGTCGGCTGGTACGGCGGCCGGCAGGCGCGCCGGATCTGGACCTCGGGGCGCATACCCGGCCGTGCACAGAGCGCCCCCCTGGTGCTGCCGGCCACTCGCACGGTGCGCGCCGACTGGCCGGCCACCCTGTCGGTGGACACCGACGGCTGGCCCGAGGGCGCCTATCTGCTACGGCTGGAGACGGACACCGGACACCAGCGGTACGTGCCGCTGATCGTCCGCTCCACCGACGGCACGGGCCGTACCGTCCTGCTGCACGCCCCGGCCACCTGGCAGGCGTACAACCGCTGGGGCGGCAGCAGCCTGTACGCCGGCGCGTCGGGCGCGTACGCCACGCGGTCCCTCGCGGTCAGCTTCGACCGTCCGTACGACGGAAACGGTGCGGAGAAGTTCCTGGTGTACGAGCGGCCGCTGGTGGTGCTGGCCGAGCGGCTCGGGGTTCCGCTGGCCTACAGCACGGGCGTCGACGTGCACCGGGACCCCGCCGTGCTGCGGGGCGCGCACGCCGTCGTCTGCCTGGGACACGACGAGTACTGGACGCCGGAGCAGCGTGCCCACGTCACGGCCGCCCGGGACGCGGGCACGAACGTCGCCTTCCTCGGTGCCAACACCTGCTTCCGCCGGGTCCGGCTCGAGCCCGGCGAGCAGGCGGACGGCCGTACGGTCGTGTGCTACAAGACCTCCTACCGCGCCGACCCCTGCTACGCCTCCCGGCCCGAGCTGGTCACCACCGACTACCGGCTGCCGCCGGCGGCCGACCCCGAGTCCTCGCTCACCGGCGTGCTGTACGAGGGGTATCCGGTCGACGCGCCCTATGTGGTGCACGCGGCCCGCCACTGGCTGTACGAGCGCACCGGGGTGCGCGCCGGCGAGGGCTTCGCGCATCTCGTCGGGGTGGAGTACGACCGGGTCGTGCCGGGCATGCCGGCGCCGGGTCCGCTGGAGATCACCGCGCACTCCCCGCTGGTGTGCGCCGGCCGGGCGAGCCACAGCGACTCGGCGTACTACACCACCGCCGGCGGGGCCGGGGTCTTCGCGACCGGCACCATGCGCTGGGTGGAGGCGCTGGTGGCGGGGACCGGCGAACTCGGCCGGGACCACGGCATGGACGCCCGCACCCGCGCCTTCGTCACCCGTACCACGGAGAACCTGCTCGGCGTGTTCGCACGGGGCCCGGCGGCCCGGCACGCCCCGCCGCCGCACCCCAACACCGGGGAGCTGTACGGAAGCTGAGTCCGTCAGGCCGAGTCCGTCAGGCCTGTGCGGCGCCCGGTCCGGCGCCGCGCATCCGGTCCCGGCGGGCGAGGTTGTACAGCCGCAGCAGGTGCTTCGCCACGGCACAGGGCACGGCGTGGGCGTGGCACTGACGGCACGTGTGCAGGTGCTGCTCGTAGGTGAGGCGCGCGTTCTCCAGCGCGTCGTCGACAGAAGACATGGACTTCTCCGGGCAGGGCGCGTCCAGGGACGGCGCGGATTTCATTGACAGGTACACCCAGAGACAAGGTGATCATGTTACTGGCGGTACTGGGAAACTCGTACAGCCGGGCGCTCAGCCGACGGACAGCTCGGGGCGCACCAGCGTGCCGGACCGGCCGTGGACGATCTGGTAGGCCGCGTCGAGGCAGCCGATGGCCGCCAGTCCCGTCGTACGCTCCACGAACCGTGCCGCCGCCTCCGCCTTCGGTCCCATGGAGTCCGCCGGGTACCGGCCGTCGCGCAGCTCGGCGGGTGTGGCCTCGAGGACGGGCCGCTGGTCGCGGGTGCCGTAGCCGGTGTAGACGTGCGGCACATCGGTGAGGATCAGCAGGAAGTCGGCCCCGATGTCCTCGGCGAGCAGGGCCGCGGCCAGGTCCTTGTCGGCCTCCGGCGCGGTCCCCTCCAGCAGGCCGCCACCGGCGGTCACCGGTATGCCGCCACCGCCCGAGCAGATCACCAGGGTGCCGCTCGCGAGGAGCTCCCGGACCGTGGCCGTCTCCAGGATGCGCTCCGGCGCGGAGGCGGGGCCGGTCGCCCGGACCAGCGTGTGGGTGACCAGCGCGGCGATCCGGCGGCCGGGCAGCGCGTCCCGCAGCGCACGGGCCAGCAGCGAGCCGATCACCCCCTGCGCCTGCGCCACGGAGAGGTCCGGCGGGAGCGGGCCGCCCGCGTCGGGGAGTTCGGGGTGGGTGAGCACGAGATCGTGCTCGTGTGCCAGCGGGGCGAGCGCGGTGGCCACCCGCAGGGCATTGGCCCGCAGCACGTCCGGACCGGGGCACTCGGCCCTGCGGAGCAGGGCGTTGCCGCCGAGGGCGATGACGATACGCATGGGACCGTGTCCTTCGGGTGGGGGCGGCGGGGGCTCAGGCGTGCGGGTGGCGGGCGTGGTGGATGACGGCGGGGGCCACCGGCCCGTCGGTGACGGTCCGGCTGACGGCCGCCTCCGGGTACCTCACGCACCACAGCCGCAACACCGCGCCGGCTGCCCGCTCGGCGGCGAGCGCCTCCGCGGCGGACACGGCCGGTGCGACGCCGCCGACGCGTCGCCGGGCATAGTCGCGGGCGCGGGCGAACAGGTCATCGCAGGCCGGGCCGACGCTGAGGCCAGGGCCGGCTGTCCGGCCCAGCCCGAGCGAGCCCGGTACCAGCGTGTCGGTGTCGGTGGCCGCCGCGAGCAGCGCGGTGACGGGCGCGTCGCCGGTCGGCGCGGGGCGCGCGGCGCGCACATGGCCGACCGTGTCCTGGAGCAGCTGCTCGGCCCGGTGTGCGGCCGCGAGGGCATGCGGGGATCCGTCGACATCCGCCGCGATGTACCACCCCATGACTGTCCCTCCCTCGTCCGGGCCTCCACGTCGAGCCTCCTCCCGGCACCGTGGCGCGCCCAGGGGCCGGGCGGTCCCGGTGCGGGTCTCTTCGGCCCAGCGGGAGGCACGGGAACGGCGGTGCGGGCGCAGGACCGACCGCTGGACCGCGCGGGTGACGAGAGGCGGAGGGGCGGGTCCGAGGGGGTCACCACACGTCGATACGGCGGCCGGTGAGCGCGCTCGGCTCGATGCGCACCCAGAGATCGCGCTCGCCGCCGGCCCACGGGGTGCTGTAGGCGCGCTCGGCGAGGCGTCGGGTCTCGGCCGGGTCGGTCACGGCTCGGGCGGTGCCGCGTACCAGCACGCTCCAGCCCTGGCTGAGCGCGTCGTCCACCCGGTCGACCTCGAAGGCGACCTCGTGGCCCAGTCCCCGGGTGGTGACCGAGCCGGGGCTGGTGCGGAAGACGATCGCGCCGTCCACGACGCTGTAGTTGACGGGTACGACGACCGGCGCTCCCTCGGTGCTCACGGAGACGCGGCCCACGCCATGGGTCGCCAGCAGTTCCCTGCACTCCTGCTCGTCCAGTTCGCCGAGGCGGGCGTAGCGGGCGGCCTGTCCGATGCCGGCGGGCAGGCTGGTGTGTCCGCCGGCGAGGTCGACGGGGCTGGTGCGCAGGGCGCCGGCGAGCCGCAGCAGGGTGCCGACGTCCGGCGCTGCGGTGCTGTGTTCCTCCAGGTGGGCGACGTAGGCCTCGGCCATGCCGGCGCGGAAGGCCAGCTCGTCCCGGCTGAGGCCCAGCTCGGTGCGGCGGCGCCGGATCCGGCGGCCGAGGTCGCCCGGCGGCTGTGGGGCCGCGGGGTGCAGCGGGTCCTGGTCGAGTGCGCCTTCGTGCGGTGGCTCATCGTGCGGTGGGCTCTGCTGGTGCGGGGGCGGGGTGCGTTCGGCCATGGTCGTTCACTCCTCGCCGGGTGGCCGGTGCCGCCCGGCGGCTGCGGTGGAGCGCCGCCGCCCGGGCCCGCGGGCGGGGCCGTCGGCGGGTCGTGGGCAGGGTGCGGCGCGGAGCACGGTCCCACCCTCGCATGCGCGCGGGAGCGTTCTCTTGGGCCGGTCCGGCCCCTCCGCGAGCCGTTCGGACCGTACGGCTGCGAGCCGGGCCGCACGGCCCGGCTCGTCGACGTTCCCCGGAGAGCCGGCGAATTACGTGAGCCCAGAGCTGCTGGGAAGTACCAGGGTCGAGTGCGTGTGGAGCGTGATGCGCACCGGTGTGAAGGTGGTGGCGTCCAGCTGCGACTCGCCGGTGCCGGGATTGCGGGCGTAGCGCGGGTGGGCGCCTCCGCTGATCTGCCAGCGTATGCGGTGGCCGACGGGGAAGCGGTGGGCGGTGGAGCTCATCGGCACGACGACCTGCGAGGGCGTCTGCCCGGCCGTCTGTAGCCGGCCGAACCCGTCACAGATGTTGACGGAGCGGCCTTGCGGGTCCACGTCGCACAGGCGGGTGAAGACATCGGCGTGTCCGGTGTCCGTGGAGATGCTCAGCCGTGCGGAGACGGGACCCAGGATGTCCATGGGCTCGGTCAGTGGTGGGCCGGTGAAGGTCAGGACGTCGTCCCGGGCCTCCAGGGTGGCGTTGTCCCGGGGACCGGCGGTGCGGGAGAGCAGTGGGCCGCCCAGGGAGGGGGTGGGGTCGGCCGGGTCGTAGCGGAACGAGGCCACAGGTGCGGAGTCCGTGGGGGCCTGCCGGGTGAGATGCCCGCCGGGGACGGGGTACCACGAGGTGGCAGCCGCGGCCGGCGGCCAGTCGTCGAGGTCCCGCCAGGCGTCTTCGCCGCCGAGGTGCACACGCACCGCGGTGGGACGCAGGCCGGAGGGATCGGCGTACAGGTGGGCGCGCAGCCACGCGAGGCTCTCGGCGAACACCTCGGGCCACCCCTGCTGGAGGGCGGAGGTGTGGGTCCAGGGACCGACGAGCAGGGCGGTCTCACATCCGGCCTGGCGCAGCCGGTCGTACTGCTCGAAGGTCTGGTCGGCCAGTGCGTCGTACCACCCGGTGATCAGAGCCGTGGGCACGCGGAGCCGCTGCGCCGACTCCGCCAACGACGCGCCCTGCCAGTAGGCGTCCTTGGCGTCCGGGTGTGTCATCACGTCGTCCAGCCAGGGGAGTTCGCCGCCGAGGGCTGACACGTACGCCCCCCGCAGGGGCTGCGCGGTGGTGACGTCGCGCAGGCGGCGCTGAAGGCGGAGCGTCGCCTTGAGGAACGGTGCCATGCCCTGGTGCTGGTAGTTCATGCCCACGCCCACGGCGAGGGCGTTCTCCAGACGCAGCACACCGTCTGCGTGGAAGAGGGCGTAGGGATCGTGCAGCCCTACTTGCACCACCATGGCCTTCAGTTCCGGCGGTGGGTCCAACGCCAGGGCCCATTGCACATAGCCCAGGTAGCTGGGGCCGACGGTCCCCAGTGTTCCGTTGAACCAGGGCTGCTCGCGCAGCCAGGACACCGTGGCCTGGCCGTCGGCGGCCTCGTTGCGCCACAGATCGAACATGCCGCCCGACCCTCCGGTGCCGCGGCAGCTCTGAAGGACCACATGGAAGCCCTGTTCGGCGAAGAGCAGGCCGTACTGGGGTGACCAGGGCAGGCCTCGGCCGTAGGGGGAGCGGACCAGGAGGGTGGGGAAGTCGCCCTGGGCGCGCGGGAAGTAGTGGTCAGTGATCAACGGGCTGCCGTCGGCGGCCGGCACTGCCAGTCCCGGCTCCCAACCGACCTCGTGCCGCTTCTCCGGCAGACCTCGCCAGGTCGCCCTCATCATGCGGGAGGACAGTGGCGGTTTTCCGGCGGGTGGCACCCAGGCCGGTCCGGCTACGGCGGCGGGCATGCGTGATGGCATCGTTCCACTCCTCTATTTCCGTACGCCGTACGAGAATAGAGGGTGCTTGGATGACCTTGGCAAGAGCCACCTCAACTACCTGGGGAAGGAGTGCGACGTCGTGTCCAGGGACGGAAAGTCCGGCGCCGAGAGCGTCGATCCCGAACAGCTCTGGCTTCGACCCGCCGAGCCCCGCAGGGGCCGCAGGCCCTCCTTCAGCCGGGAGACGATCACCGCGACGGCCGTCACTCTGGCGGACTCGGAAGGACTCGACGCGGTCACCATGCGGCGGGTGGCCGCCGAGGTCGGGGCGGGCGTCATGTCGCTCTACAGCTACGCCCCTGACAAGGAGACGCTGCTGGAACTGATGGTCGACCACGTCAGCGGCGAACTCACGCTCACGGACCCACCCAGCGGTGACTGGCGTGCCGATCTGAAGACCGTGGCCCGGCTACAGCGCGCCCACATGCTGCGCCACCCCTGGCTGCCCGCCGCCCTGTCCACCCGTCGCGTCCCGGGCCCCAACACGCTGGCCTTCCTGGAACACGTGCTCGCCGTCCTGCGGCCGACCGGGCTGGACGGTGCGGCGAAGCTGGAGGTCTTCGCCCAGATCACCGCGTTCGTGGCCGGGCACGTCGCCCATGAGATCGCGCAGGCCGCAGTGTCACGATCACCGGACCGGGCCGCAGCCGAGGCCCGCTACCTGGCCGCTGTCGCCGCCGACGGCCGCCACCCGGAACTCGCCGAAGCCCTTTCCGCTCCCGGGCGTCCCCTCACCCCCGACGCCACCTTCACCCGGTTCCTCAACCGTCTGATCGACGGCCTCGATACCGACTGATGCCACACTGACTGATGCCCCTCGCACGGTGCGCCGCGAGCGGACATGACGATCCGGGGCCGCCCGGTGGGCGGCCCCGGATGTGCTTACCGCGGGGGTCAGCGCAGGTCGAACCGGTCGAGTTCCATGACCTTGGTCCAGGCGGCGACGAAGTCGTTCACGAACTTCTCCTTCGCGTCGTCGCTGGCGTAGACCTCGGCGAGCGCGCGCAGCTCGGAGTTCGAGCCGAAGACCAGGTCGGCGCGGCTGCCGGCCCACTTCAGCTCGCCGGTGACGGCGTCGCGGCCCTCGAAGGTGGTCTGGTCCTCGGAGGTCGACTTCCACGTCGTACCCATGTCGAGCAGGTTGACGAAGAAGTCGTTGGTGAGGACGCCCGGGGTGGCGGTGAGGACACCGAGCTGCGAACCCTGGTGGTTGGCGCCGAGGACGCGCAGACCGCCGACGAGCACGGTCATCTCGGGGGCGCTCAGCGTCAGCAGGTTCGCCTTGTCGACCAGCAGGTACTCGGCCGGCAGGCGGTTGCCCTTGCCGAGGTAGTTGCGGAAGCCGTCCGCGGTCGGCTCCAGGGCATCGAAGGACTCGACGTCGGTGTGCTCCTCACCGGCGTCGACGCGGCCCGGGGTGAAGGGCACCCGCACCTCGAAGCCGCCCTCCTTCGCGGCCTTCTCGACCGCGGCGACACCGCCGAGGACGATCAGGTCGGCCAGGGAGACCTTCTTGGCGCCGGTGTTGAACTGCTGCTGGATGCCCTCCAGGACGCGCAGCACCTGGGCGAGCTGGTCGGGGTCGTTCGCCTCCCAGCCGCGCTGCGGGGCCAGGCGGATGCGGGCGCCGTTGGCGCCGCCGCGCTTGTCGCTGCCGCGGAAGGTGGAGGCGGACGCCCAGGCGGTGAAGACCAGCTGGGAGACGGTGAGACCCGAGTCGAGCAGCTTGGTCTTCAGGGCCGCGATGTCGGCCTCGTCGATCAGCTCGCCCTCGCGCTCCGGCAGCGGGTCCTGCCACAGCAGGGTCTCCTCCGGGACCTCCGGGCCGAGGTACAGCGACTTCGGGCCCATGTCGCGGTGGGTGAGCTTGTACCAGGCGCGGGCGAAGGCGTCCGCGAACTCCTGCGGGTTCTCCAGGAAGCGGCGGGAGATCGGCTCGTAGATCGGGTCGAAGCGGAGCGCCAGGTCGGTGGTGAGCATGCCCGGGGCGATCTTCTTCGAGGGGTCGTGGGCGTCGGGCACGGTGCCCTCGCCCGCGCCGCCCTTCGGCCGCCACTGCTTGGCGCCGGCCGGGGACTCGGTCAGCTCCCACTCGTAGCCGAAGAGGATCTCGAAGAAGTTGTTGCTCCACTGGGTCGGCGTGGTGGTCCAGGTGACCTCCAGGCCGGAGCCGATGGCGTCCTTGCCCTTGCCGGTGCCGAAGGTGCTGTTCCAGCCGAGGCCCTGCTCCTCCATCCCGGCGGCCTCGGGGTCGAGACCGACGTGGTCGGCGGGGCCGGCGCCGTGGGTCTTGCCGAAGGTGTGGCCGCCGGCGATCAGGGCGACGGTCTCCTCGTCGTCCATCGCCATCCGGTGGAACGTCTCACGGATGTCGCGGGCCGCGGCCAGCGGGTCCGGGTTGCCGTTGGGGCCCTCGGGGTTGACGTAGATCAGACCCATCTGGACGGCGCCGAGCGGGTTCTCCAGCTCGCGGTCGCCGGTGTAGCGCTTGTCGTCGAGCCAGGCGGTCTCGGGACCCCAGTAGACGTCCTCCTCGGCCTCCCAGACGTCCTCGCGGCCGCCGCCGAAGCCGAAGGTGGTGAAGCCCATGGACTCCAGGGCGACGTTGCCGGCGAGGACCATGAGGTCGGCCCAGGAGATCTTCTGGCCGTACTTCTTCTTCACCGGCCACAGCAGACGGCGGGCCTTGTCCAGGTTGACGTTGTCCGGCCAGCTGTTGAGCGGGGCGAAGCGCTGCTGGCCGGAACCGGCACCGCCGCGGCCGTCGCTGATGCGGTAGGTGCCCGCGCTGTGCCAGGCCATCCGGATCATCAGCGGGCCGTAGTTGCCGAAGTCGGCCGGCCACCAGTCCTGCGACGTCGTGAGCACCTCGGCGATGTCCTGCTTCAGCGCTGCGAGGTCGAGGCTCTGGAAGGCCTCGGCGTAGTCGAATTCCTCGCCCAGCGGGTTGGTCGCCGGCGGGTTCGGGCTGAGAATCTTCAGGTTGAGCCGCTCCGGCCACCACTGGCGGTTGCCGCCGCCCTGGGTCGGGTGCAGCGCCCGCTCATGGGCGACGGGGCAACCGCCGCTCGCCCCTTCCGACTTGGCGTCTGTGACGATCGCGTCGTGGTTCTCAGTCATGGCAATCCTTCCGAACTGTGCGGAACTCGGTGCTCAGGAACTGCGGCCAGTGGAACAGTCGGGGCACAGGCCCCAGTAGACGACCTCGGCCTCGTCGATGGAGAAGCCGCGGTCGTCGGAGGCGGTCAGGCAGGGCGCGTCACCGACCGCGCAGTCGACGTCGGCGACGGCACCGCAGGACCGGCACACGACGTGGTGGTGGTTGTCGCCCACGCGCCCCTCGAACCGGGCGGGGTGCCCGGCCGGCTCGATCCGGCGGACCAGACCCGCCGCGGTGAGGGCGTGCAGCGCTTCGTAGACGGCTTGCAGGGAGATGTGGCCTACGCGGTCGCGGACCCCGGAGGCGATCGCCTCGACGCCGAGGTGGTCGCCGTCCCGGACGGTCTCCAGCAGCGCGACGCGGGCTGCCGTCACGCGCAGGCCGGCACCGCGGAGCTCCTCGGCGGTGGTCGGGGTCGGGGAGGCGGTCATGGGGCCGAACCTACCCTCATAAACACGAGTGGTTCAAGAAAACGAGAGATGCAATTCTGGCCGTGTCCCGGCGTCCGCTGTTCGCCTCGGCGTCGCCCGGCCCCGGCCCGGTGCCGTGGGCTTGCACGGCATCATCCGGCCGGCTCTAGCCGAGAAGGGCACGGCGAGCCGAACCGTCCCCCGAACGGGTGAACCTCGCCCGGCGCGGAACCCGGGAGCGGTCACCGCATCCCCGAGAGGAGCGCCGGTGGATCTGGACGCCGTCGCCGACGAGCTGTACGGACTGCGGCCGGAGGAGTTCGTCGCCGCCCGGGACCGCCGTGCCCGGGACGCCCGCGGCTCCGGGGACCCGGACCTCGCCCGGCGGATCGGTGCGCTGCGGCGGCCGAATCTCGCCGCCTGGGTCAGCAACCTCCTGGTCCGCGGCCGGCCGGAGGAGGCGGGAGCGCTGCTCGGCCTGGGCGAGGAGCTGCGCCGCGCCCACCGCGAACTGGACGGGCCCCGGCTGCGCACCCTCGCCCGCCGGCAGCACGAGGTGATCGCCGCCCTCGCCCGGCAGGCCGGCCGGCTGGCCGCGGAGGCCGGGCATCCGGTGGGCGAGGAGGTACGGCGCGAGGTCGAGGAGACCCTGCATGCGGTGCTGGCCGACCCCGAGGCCGCCCGGGAGTGGGCCGCGGGCCGGCTGGTACGGCCGCTGCACGCCACCCTCGGCTTCCCGGCGGCCGACGAGGCCACGCTCAGCCGACGCCGCACGACCCCAGCGCAAGGCCCGGAGAAGCGCCCCCGCGGGCAGGACCGCACGGCGTCCGCCACACACCGCCGCACCGAGACCCACGAGAAGGCCCGCACCGCCGAACGGGAACGCCGGGAGCGGGAGGCCGAGGCCGCCGAGCGGGAACTCCGGGAGCGGGAGCGGGAGGCCGAGGCCGCCGAGCGGGAACTCCGGGAGCGGGAGCGGGAGGCCGAGGCCGCTGCCCGGGAGGCGGAGGAAGGGACCCGGCGGCTGGCCGAGGCGACGGACCGTGTGCGCACCCTGCGCACCGAGCTGCGCCAGGCCGAGGAGGAACAGCACCGGGCCCGCACGGCCGAGCAGTCCGCCCGGGACCGGACCAGGCAGGCGGACCGAGCGGCACGGGAGGCGCGCCGCCGCGCCGAGAAGGCACGCGCGGCCGCGGGCCATGGCTAGTCGCCACCGTCGGCCTCCCGCCGCCCACCCGGAGGCGGCCTGACGGCGTCCGGCGTCCGGCCCGAGGTCCCACGGCGCGCGCGGCCGCCCGCGGACCGGACACACTTCCGCGCCCCCACTGCGGGTAGGGATGGGGCGACGTTTCTGACCGGCCTCGACGGCGCGACGGGGGACGCAGGAGGCGCGGCCACGGTTCCGGCCACCGGTGCCGCCCCGGCGGTGGTGTGCCGCCCCGTACCCGTCGCACCCACCGCACCCACGTGGTCCCCGTCCGGTCGGAGGGTGCGGCTACCCGCGGCGCTGGCCCGCCTGCTGGTCGGTGCCGTCGCGGGCATGCACGCCGTTCGACTTCATGCCGCGGACCTCGAATGCCCGCTGATAGGGTCGGAGTTCAGCGGCCGGCCCGGTCGGACGGCAGAGTGCCAGGTGGCGGAGCGGCCCGGTGTCCGCCAAGGGGCAACCGTGAGTGACGGTCTCACTCGTACGGGTGTACAGGCGCGGCCGTCCGTGGCATAGGGGAGGTTTCGTCGTTCGCCAGCAGTGTGATGTTGGCCATGCAATGTGATGGACGGCGCTGAACGGGTAACGCTCCCCTTCATGCCCCACGCCAAACCCCTGCGGCAGGTGATTCGATGATCACGGCGACGACCCGGGCGCTCCGGACGCCGCCCACCCGAACCGACGACACGACCGGGAGATCCTCCCCGTCCGCCGCCAACCCCTCCCTGCCGTCCCTGACCGGGCTGCGGTGGATGGCGGCGCTGCTGGTGTTCGGGCTGCACGTGAACAACTTCGGCTACTTCGGCGGGACCGGTGGCCGCGTCATGTCCTGGGGATTCGGCGCCGGGGCCACCGGTGTGTCGTTCTTCTTCGTACTGTCCGGCTTCGTCCTGACCTGGTCCGCCAGACCACGCGACCGGGCGCTCGCGTTCTGGCGGCGGCGCATCGCCCGCGTCTACCCGGTGCACCTGGTCACCCTGGCCGTGGCCCTGCTGATGACATACGGCCTCGCCCACCAGCCCCGGCCGACGCCGAAGCAGGCCCTCGCCAACGCGCTGCTGCTGCACTCCTGGTGGCGGCCGTGGTGGCAGACGCTGAACCCGGTCAGCTGGTCGCTGGCCTGCGAGGCGTTCTTCTATGCCTCGTTCCCGCTGCTGATCCTGGTGCTGCGCCGGCTCGGCGCGCGAGGGGCGGTCGTGCTGGGCGGGCTGTCGGTGGTGGCGGTGGTGGTGCTGGGCCGGGCGGACGCCCACCACTGGTGGAGCTACGCGCTCTACTCCTTCCCCGCGGTCCGGCTGCCCGAGTTCGTGCTCGGCGCGGTCACCGCGCGGCTGGTGCTGCTGGGCCGGTGGCGCGGGCCCGGTCTGGAGGCCTCGCTGGCGCTCGCGGTCATCGGCTACTTCTTCGTCCCGCAGGTGCCGCTCGGCTACTCCGCCACCATGTGCACCCTCACCGGCTTCGTCCTGCTCATCCCGGCGGCCGCCCAGGCGGACCTGCACGGGCTGCCGTCCTTGTGGCGGCGCCGGTGGCTGGTGCGGCTCGGTGAGCTGTCGTTCGCCTTCTACATGATCCATCTGCTGGTGCTGCGGTGCGCCACCCCCCTGCTGGGCACCAAGCCGCACTTCGGACTGCTGGCGGGTACGGCCGTCACCGCCGTCGTGTTCGCCCTGTCGCTGGGCCTGTCCTGGATCCTGTACGAGGCGGTGGAGGTCCCGGCCCGCCGCCTCCTGCTCCGCCACCGCCGCCCGACCACGGTCCGGGATCCACTTCCCGCCCGCCACGAAGCCCCGGCCCCGACTCCGGCACAGGCGGACTGAGCGGGGGCTGATCGCTCCGGGGCGGGCGTGCACCTGGGCCCGCGCAGCCGTGCGCCGGCCCCTGATGGCGGGGCCGGCGCGCGTGCCGTCAGCTGTTGGCGCAGGTGTTGTTGCTGGCCGGGTTCAACAGGGCGATCAGGTCGATGGTGTCGCCGCAGACGTTGGCGTCGACGTCGACCGGTACCTGGACGACGTCGCCGGAGACGACGCCCGGGCTGTTGTTGGCGGTGCCGGTGGTCGGGCCCGGGTCGGCCGCGAAGGCGGTCGCCGAGCCTCCCATCGCAAGGACCCCGGCAAGAGCGGCGGTGGTGAAGAAGCTGCGCATACGCATGATGTGCCTCACTGGTCGGCGATTGGACTCTTCCATCACAACCGCGCCGTGCGCCGCTCGCCTCTTCGGGTACGCCGTTCAGGGGGCCGTGGTTCACCGGGTCCGCGCCGAAGTGCCGTCTGCCGTCGCGTGTTTGTGCCGGGCGGCCGTCAGGCGGGGGTGGGGAAGCGTTCCCAGACCCGGTGGGCGCCGAGGAGTTGGGTGAGCTGCTGGAGCACCGTGGTGGCACCGTCGCCCGCGATGACTCCGGGGGCGTCGAGCGGGATGCCGGCCGCCTCCAGCGCACTCTCGCCGCCCTTGGAGGCACCGATCGCCTTGCCGTGCCGGTAGGCCTCCGCCAGCAGCAGTCCCACCCGGGGGTCGGGGGTGGCCCCGGAGGCGGCGGGCAGCCCGGCCTTGGCGTCGCGGGCGCCGTAGGCGTCGGTGCCGACGCCGGGTGTGCCGGCGACCAGGATGGCGTCGAACTCCACGGACCGGGCGGTGGCATAGCTGCGCTGGACGGTCACGGCGTCCGGGCCCGCGCCGAGCGTGCCGCCGGCGGGGGCGACGACGAGCGGGACCATTCCGCCGTCGAGCACCTCCTGGCGGACGGCGCGTACGCCGTCGAGGTCGCCGTCGGGGCCGGTGACGATGCCGATGATCCGGCCGTCGGTGGGCCAGCTGCGGCCGACCTGGGAGAGGGCGGGGCTGGGTGCGACGTCGGCGAGCGGCACGGTGGGCTCGGGTGCGGGCAGCCCGAGGCCGTCGGCGACGCCCGCGCACAGCTCGGGGTCGACATTGGCCAGCACCTGCAACGCCCGCTCGCGGATGGCCTGTTCGTAGCACTTGCCGAGTTCGAAGGTGTAGGCGCCGATGATGTGTTCCCGCTCCACCGGGCTCATGCTGAGCCAGAACCGGCGGGGCTGGCTGAAGTGGTCGGCGAAGGTCTCCGGTGCTTCCCGGACCTTGGCCGCCTCCGGCACCCGTACCGGCGTCTCGACATAGCCGCCGAGGTCGGCTCCGGCCGTGAACGGGCAGCCGCCGTCGAGGGAGTTGGGGCGGTAGGGGGCCACGCCCCGGTGCACGGCCGTCTGGTGCATGCCGTCGCGGAGCATGTCGTTGACGGGTGCCTGCGGCCGGTTGACCGGGAGCTGCGCGAAGTTGGGGCCGCCCAGGCGGGTGATCTGGGTGTCCAGGTAGGAGAAGAGCCGGCCGGACAGCAGCGGGTCGTCGGTGATGTCGATGCCGGGGACGAGATGGCCCGGGTGGAAGGCGACCTGCTCCGTCTCGGCGAAGAAGTTGGCGGGGTTGCGGTCGAGGGTGAGCAGGCCGATCGGCTGCACGGGGGCGAGTTCCTCGGGGACGATGTTCGTCGGGTCCAGCAGGTCGATGCCCTCGAAGGTCTGGTCGGGGGTGTCGGGGAAGGTCTGGATGCCGAACTCCCACTGCGGGTACGCGCCCGCCTCGATGGCGTCGGCGAGGTCGCGGCGGTGGAAGTCGGGGTCCATGCCGTTGATCAGCTGCGCCTCCTCCCACACCAGGGAGTGCACGCCGAGCTTCGGCTTCCAGTGGAACTTCACCAGGGTCGTGCCGCCGTCGGCGGCGACCAGGCGGAAGGTGTGGATGCCGAACCCCTCCATCGTGCGGTACGAGCGCGGGATGCCCCGGTCGGACATGTTCCACAGGGTGTGGTGGGTGGCCTCGGTGTGCAGGGTGACGAAGTCCCAGAAGGTGTCGTGGGCGCTCTGCGCCTGGGGGATCTCCCGGTCGGGGTGCGGCTTGGCGGCGTGCACCACGTCCGGGAACTTGATCGCGTCCTGGATGAAGAACACCGGGATGTTGTTGCCGACCAGGTCGAAGACGCCCTCGCTGGTGTAGAACTTCGTCGCGAAGCCGCGGGTGTCGCGGACGGTGTCGGCGGAGCCGCGGGAGCCCAGCACGGTGGAGAAGCGGACGAACACCGGTGTCTCGACGGCCTCGGCGAGGAAGGCGGCCCGGGTGACGCCGGCGGCCGTGCCGTAGCTGCGGAAGACGCCGTGCGCGGCGGCGCCGCGGGCGTGTACGACGCGTTCGGGGATGCGTTCGTGGTCGAAGTGCGTGATCTTCTCGCGCAGGTGGTGGTCCTGCAAGAGCACCGGTCCGCGCGGGCCCGCCTTCAGCGAGTGGTCGGTGTCGTACAACCGGGTGCCCTGCGCATTGGTCAGGTACCGGCCGCTCTGGGCGGCGCGGGCCTGCTCGGCGCCGGTGGGCTGTCCGGTCGGGGAGACCGTGTCGGGGCCGCTCTGGTCGGGCTTCGGGGGCAGCGGTTCACGGGCCTCGGTGGGTTCGGCGACCGGCGGGGACTCCGCGCCGGGCTTGCCGGGGATGCCGTCGCCGGGGCCGGTGCCGTCACCGTGCAGGGCGCCTGTCACCTTGTCCGCCGCGCGCTTCAGCGGGTTCGTCTCGCTCATCACTACCCGTTCCTTCGCTGGTCATGGGGGCGGGCCCGGCATGGGCGAGAGACTGTCCGACGCGCCGCGGCCACACCCGGGGCATACGGCCGGCACCGGGGACGGAGCAGGTCACAGGGGTGCGGCCGTCGTACCGAGGTCCCCGGGCCGGGGCGTCCGAAACCGGGAAGCGCGGACGTTTTCCCGGTCGGGGTGAAGTCGGGCCGTCTCCCATCGAATTGCCGGGAACAGCGGGCCCGCCGGACGCGCTCGTCCGGGCCCGGAGACCAGCGGCAGGGCCAAGTGCCCCCTGTCGAGCGATTGTTCGTCAGGAGGGCCGGCTTCTTGACCCGGGGCAGCCCGGTAGCCGGCCGCCCGCATACGCCACCCTAGGTGCTGCCCGGGGTGCGCGCAGGTCGGGACCGGCCGGTCAGGGGCGGGCCACCACCCGCAGGGTGTCCAGCGAGGGGTCGGCCGCCTCCGCGATCAGGAAGCCGTGCGCCACTCCGCTGCGCAGGAAGTCCAGCACCTCCTCGGTGATCACCTCGCCGGGCGCCACGACCGGCACTCCGGGCGGATAGGGGCTGATCATCTCGGCGGAGATCCGGCCCACGGCCCGGTCGGCGGGGATCTGCTCGGCGGGTCCGAAGAAGGCGTCCCGGGGCAGCAGGGCCTGTTCCAGCTCCAGTGCGCGGGGCTCCGGCAGCCGGACCTCCGGGCGGCGCTCGATGCTGTCCGCGTGCGCCACCAGGGCGCGTACGGCGTCCATGAGGATCTTCTCGGTCTCGTCGTCGTCCGAGTGGGTGATGGAGGCGTTGACCCGGCAGGTGTCGGAGCCGCCCATGTCGACGTGGCAGTGCTCGCGCAGCCACTCGGTGGCCTGCATGCCGCTGATGCCGAGGCCCCGCACATCGATGACGATCTTCAGCGGGTCGAACTCGGCGGCCAGCCCCTCCTCGATCACCTCGCCGCCCATCACCCGCAGCCCCGGCAGCTCGCGCAGCCCGGCCCTGATCCGCTCGGCGCGGTGCAGCGCGGCGTCCAGCAGTTCGTGGCCGTGTTCCGCCATCTGCCGCCGCCAGCCGTCGAGGGCGGCGTAGACCAGGCAGGAGGCGCTGGTGGTGCCGAGCAGGTCCTCGCGCTGTTTGAGCACGTCGGGCGCGATCCGGTCGCCCTGGAGATGGAAGACCGAGCTCTGCTCGATGGCGCCGCCCATCTTGTGCACGCTGGTGACGACGAGGTCGGCGCCGGCGTTCATGCCCCAGACGGGCAGATCCGGGTGGAAGGGCAGATGGGCGCCCCAGGCCTCGTCCAGGATGAGCGGCACGTCGAAGGCGTGGCAGACGTCCGCGACGCCCCGGACGTCGGCGCAGGTGCCCCAGTCGGTGGGCGTGATCAGCAGCATGCCCTTGGCGTCCGGGTGCTCGCGCAGCCGGTCGCGGACGTCGTCCGGCTCGGGCGGGTGGGCCATATGGCGCTCGGCGTCGAACTTGGGGTGCACCCAGATGGGCTCCACCCCGTTGATGATCACGCCGGCGATGACGGACTTGTGCGCGTTGCGGGAGAGCAGGAGCTTCTCGCCCGGGCCGGCGACCGAGAGCATCGCGGTCTTGACCGACAGGGAGCTTCCGCAGGTGGAGAAGAAGGCGTGTGTGGCGCCGACGGCGTCGGCCATCAGCTCCTGCGCCTGTGCCACGACGCCCTGGGACTCGCGGCGGTCGTCCAGCCCGTTGAGGGTGAGCACGTCCGAGCGGAACACGTCCAGGCCGAGGACGTCGGCGACCCGTGGATCGGTACCGCGCCCCTGTTTGTGGCCCGGTGGACCGAACACCACGTCTCCGCGTCGCCGGAACGCCTCCAGGGCTTCCAGTACGGGGGCGCGCGAGTGATCCATGACGGTCCTCCTGAGACGGTCGGGACCGCACCGACCGTGTTGGACCGCTCGCGCACCCCACACCCCGGCTCGGCCCCACGCACCCGGCCGGAGGGCCCGTGTCCGAGCGCTACGACGGCCCCCGCGCGGGGTCAGCCACCCAGCTCGCTCTGGTTCTTCACGAGGTCCAGCAGCGCCGCGTGGGTCTCCGCGTCGGCCGCCGCGATCAGGCCGCCGGAGCCGCTGTGCAGGGGTTCGCCGCGCAGGTCGGTCACCGTGCATCCGGCCGCCCGGCACAGCGCGATGCCGGCCTCGAAGTGCACGCTGTCGCGCAGGTCGCCGTCGGTGACATAGGCGGCTCGGCGGCCGGCGGCGACCCAGGCGACCGCGAGGGTGCTGGAGATCACCCGGGGCCGGAAGCGTTCGGTGAAGCCGGGGTCGGCCAGCAGGCGGACGGCGCGGAAACCGGGGGCGTGGGGAAACGGCGGGTCGAGGTTGACGTCGACCAGCGTGGAGGCGGCCGAGGGCGTCAGCTCGGTGTCGGTGCCGTCGTGGCGCAGCCGGGCCCGCTCGCCGTCGGTCCAGTAGACCTCGCCGCTGAACGGGTCGGCCGTGGCCGCGGCCGTGATCCGGGTGCCCTCCCGCAGGGCGACGTTCACCCCGACGAGCATGGTGCGCACGGCGTAGTTGAGGGTTCCGCACAGCGGGTCCACCAGCCAGCGCCGGGGTGCGCCGTCGGCTCCCGTGCGGCCGCTCTCCTCGCCCGTCACGGCGTCATCGAGCCGGGCGGCGCGCAGCACGTCCAGGATGGCCCGCTCGGCGGCGACGTCCGCCTCCGTCGCGAAGTCGCCGGCGGACTTCTCGTAGCGTGCGAGCCTGCCGCCGTACAGGTCCCGGACGACGGTGGCGCCCGCCTGGGCCGCGCGTACGGCCAGGTGGGCGTCGGTTTCCCCGTTGATGATCGACATGGCGGCAGGATAGCCATAACCCGTGTGGGGTCTGCGGGAGTTACGGCCGGCCGGGGACGAGGGAGAGGGTCTGTTCCGCGGCGCTGCGCCCGCCGCCGACGGAGCTGCCGCCGGTGTCGGTCCAGGTGCGCAGCGGAGTGGTCTCGGCGCGCCGGGCGGAGGTTGCGGAGAGGCCGAGCACCAGGCCGCTCCAGCGGTTGACGAGACGGTAGGTGCCGGGGCCGGAGGCGATCAGGAACCACTCCTGTCCGACGGCCGGTCCGCCGGCCGGGGCGGCGGTGACGGTGGGCCTGGTGCCCCAGGCGCGGCCCGCCGGGGTGGAGTCGACGCCGAGCAGCCGGCCGGTGGCGGTGTTGGTGAGGGTGTAGGCGCCGTCGCCGGTCGGGGTGAACCGCCAGGTCTCGCGGGCGGTGCCGGCGGGCCGGGCGAGCGAGGTGGTGGCGGAGCCGAGGGCGGACTGGGCGAGGACGCGGCCCGTGCCGCTCGCGATGCGGTAGCCGCGGGTGGTGTCCACGGGCGGGGCGGCGGGCGCGGAGGAGTCGACGGTGAGGTCGACGTACTCGCCGGAGGCGTCGTGGGAGCAGCCGAAGGCGCAGTAGGAGCGGAAGGTGCGGCCGACGATGGTGGCGCTGGTGCGGTTGGCGCGGTCCAGGAACCAGCGGTACCAGGAGGCGGTGGTGTAGCCGCCGGTGTCGCCGACGAGGTGCCACTTCTGGGTGGTGAGGTCGTCGGTGGCGTAGAGGTACTGCGGTGAGCCGCCGCTCTGGTCGACGGCCTGGGGGGTGCCGAGGTACAGGCCGAGATAGGCGTCGTAGGTGATGTTCATGACGAACAGCGGCGAGGTCGGGGGCATGGTGCCGGCCGCGATCTGCTCGGCGGCGGTGCCGGTGTTGGCCGGGTCGTACTCGGCGGTGACCGGGGTGTAGCCGGTGGGGTGGCCGGCGTCGGCGGGGACGATATTGCTCTCCCGGCCGCCGGTGCCGGGCTGGGACCAGGCGCCGTCGTACCACTTGCGCCAGGAGCCGGGCGCCATCTTCGCGGAGATAGGGGCGCGGGCCACGTGCTCGTAGAAGGCCTTCCAGCCGCCGCTCTTGTCGATGATCCGCGAGCCGTAATAGACGTAGAAGTAGCCGGAGGCGGTGTCCACGAACAGGCGCTGGTCGCCGTCGCCGTAGGAGTACGTCTGGTTCGGGAAGGCCGTCGTGTCGCCCCGCCGGGTGCTGTACGGCGAGGTGATCACGTGGTCCTCGATGGTCCAGGTGCGGCCCCGGTCGGTGGAGACGGCGTAGTCGATGGCGTCGTAGTGCAGCCGGTCGCCGAAGGGCTGCGGGGTGAACTCGTTGTGCACCAGGCCGTACCAGTCGCCGGTGTCCGGGTCGACCCACACGCCCGACAGGTCGCAGTAGTTCTTCTGCGCGTAGCCCGATCCGCCGGGGGCGTACGTCGCCTCGCGTCCCGTCGGGCTGTTGTTGCACCGCCAGGTGGTGTCGTCGTTGCGGTCGGCGGGGTCGGCGGGGTTCACCGCCTTGCTGAGCGAGGCGTCGAAGCGGGCGGTGTCGAAGTCGGTGCCGGTGTAGAAGTCCCAGGTGCGCGGGTCCTGGGCGCCGTAGAGGGCGGCGGACTGCTGGTAGTGGAAGGTGCCGTCCCGGTCGATGTAGGGGCTCGCGGGGGTGTCCGTGGGGTGGGGGAACGGCACCGGGGTGCCCACGGTCACGCGGTAGGCGGCGTCCCCGGGGGACGCGGCCGTCGCCGGGGACGCGGCGGTGCCGCCCAGGGCCAGGGCGACCGCCGCGGCGACGGCGCCGCCCGCTCTGCTCAAGAGTCGCACGGGTGCTCCTTGGTGCCGAGGTGTGCCTTGGTGTTGTCCGGACAGGTTGCTGAGACGATCCGGCCGGGACGGCTTCCCCGGCAATGGACTCCCGTGCTCCGCCTCTTGCACTTTCGCTCGGGCGCGGGGCCGGAAGCAGCCCCTGACGCCCGGTCATGGCGCGCGCGGGGCGGGGAGCCTCCGGCGCCCGGTTCAGGTCCCGCGCGCCAGTGGTCTGCCGCGCACTGCCCCAAAGCCGCCCGGAAGGGCCCACCGTGCACCCCGCAGGCGGGCGGCTGACGGGTGGGCGGCGGGGAAGTGGGTACGTCCCGGCCATGCGGGTGAGCGTGGTGGATGCGGGTTCGAACACGGTTCGTTTGGTGATCGCTGATGTGGAGGGCGGTGTTCCGCTGCCGGTGCACACCGTCAAGTGGAAGCTGCGGCTGTCCGAACACGCCGGTGCGGACGGCGCGATCGCCGACGAGGCGGTGGAGCGGCTGGTGGCGGCGGTCGCCGCGGCGGCCACCACCGCGCGTCGGTGGGGTGCGACGGGTCCGCTCGCCTTCGCGACCGCGGTGGTCCGGGGCGCCCCGAACCGGGAGGACGTGCTGGGGCGCGTGGCGGCCGGAACGGGGGTCAGGATGTGCACCCTGCCGGGCGAGACGGAGGCGGAGCTGACGTTCCTGGCGGCGCGCCGCTGGCTGGGCTGGCACGCGGGCCCGCTGGCGCTGCTGGACATCGGCGGCGGCTCGCTGGAGGTGGCCTTCGGCCGGGGGCGGCTGCCGGACTTCGCGGCCTCGCTGCCGCTCGGCGCCGCCCGGCTGACCCGGGAGTACCTGGGCGCGCAGGATCCGCCGGGGCCGGCGGAGCTGAAGGAGCTGCGCCGGCGGGTCCGGCACGATCTGCGCGACGTGGCCGCGCGGATCCGCTGGGAGGGGCCGCGCACCGTCGCGGTGAGTTCCCGTACCTTCCAGCAGCTGGCCCGGCTGTGCGGGGCCGCGCCCGGGCGGTACGGCCCGTTCGTACGGCGTGAGCTGCACCGCCGGGATCTGCGCGGGGCGGTGGGACGGCTCGCCGCGCTGCCCGCCGCGGAGCGCGCCGGGCTGCCCGGCATCTCCGCGCCGCGCGCCGCGCAGAGCCTGGCCGGGGCCGTCGTCGGGCACACCGCGTTGCAGCTCATGGGGGTGCGCCGGGCCATGGTCAGCCCGTGGGCGATCCGCGAGGGTGTGCTGCTCCGCTATATCGAGGACGGCGCCGACTGGTGGACGGACATCGCCGCATCGCCCGAGACGGCGGCACCGGCGCCCGCGGCGGCGCTGCGCATCGCCGGTCCCCGGGGGTGAACGGCGCGGATTCCCAGCACGGAGCAATGACGGAGACCCGCCGACATGTAGCGATCATGACAAAAGGAGGGTAGGCATGCCCGTATGGCATCCCGTAGGGCGTTCACGGCATTACGTCGATCACGATCGGGAACGAAACGGCTCGCCGTCCTCGCCGCCGCCGCGGCCCTGCTCCTCGCGGGCTGCGACAGCGGCGGGACACCCGCGCACGACGGACGGCAGCGGCTGACGGTCGCCGCCCTGCCGCTCACCGACTCGGCGGCCCTCTATCTCGCCCGGGACCGGGGGCTGTTCGCCAAGGAGGGCCTGGACGTGCGCATCCAGCCCGTGCAGCAGAGCATCCAGGCACTGCCCGCGCTGCTCAAGGGCCAGGTGGACGTGATCGCGAGCGCGAACTACGTCACCTACTTCCAGGCGTACGACAAGGGCACCCTGGACCTGCGCATCCTCGCCGAGGGCGTACGGATCGCCCCGCACATGATGGACGTCCTCGTGTCCAGGGACTCGGCGCTCAGGAAACCGTCCGACCTCGCGGGCAAGAAGGTCGCCGTCGCCGTGCTGAACAACATCCAGTCCCTCACCCTGAACGCCGTCCTGGACGCCGAGGGCGCCGGCCGGCCCGTCTACCGGCAGGTCCTCTTCCCGCAGATGGGACCCGCGCTGGAGCGGGGCCAGGTGGACGCCGTGCACGCGGTCGAGCCCTTCGACACCGCGATCCAGGGCACCTCGGGCGCCCGGGTGCTGCTGGACGGCGGCTCGGGACCGGCCCGGGGCCTGCCCGCCAGCGGGTACGTCACCACCGCCACCTTCGTGACGAAGCATCCGAAGACCGCCGCGGCCTTCCGGCGGGCGATCGAGGCCGCCTCGAAGCTGGCCGCGGACGACCCGGGGGCCGTACGGGCCGAGCTGCCGAAGTACACCAAGGTCACCGCGGAGCAGGCCGGGTCGCTCCATCTGCCCGCCTACCCGGCGACCGCCGACACCGGCCGGCTGCGCCGCCTGATCCGGCTCATGCGCGACCAGGGCATGCTGACGAAGGACATCGATCCGGCCCCGCTGCTGGTCATATGACGCGCCGCCGGGAACTGCTGCTCGGCCTGCTCGGCGCGGTGCTGGCCTTCGGCGTCTGCGAGGCGGTGTCCAGGGCAGGCCTGGTACGACGGACCTATCTGCCGCCCGCCTCCGAAGTCCTCGTCCGCGCCGTGCAGTTGGCGGGCGACCGGTCCTTCCTCGACGGGGTCGGCGTGACCCTGCGGGCGTGGGCGCTGGGCCTGGGCCTGGCCTGCGCGGTCGCGGTACCGCTCGGGCTGCTGCTGGGCGCGGTGCCGGTCGTCGAGGCCGCCGTGCGCGCCGTCGTCGAGTTCCTGCGGCCGCTGCCGTCCGTGGCGTTGATCCCGCTGGTGTCGCTGCTGCTCGGCTCGGGCACCGGGACGGAGGTGACGCTGATCGCGTACGCCTCCGTGTGGCCGGTGCTGTTCAACACCGTCTACGGTCTCGGCGAGACCGACCCGCTCGCCAAGGACACGCTGCGCGCCTTCGGTTTCGGGCGGCTCGCGGTGCTGCTGCGGGTCGAGCTGCCCGGCACCGCACCGTTCATCGCCGCGGGGGTGCGGATCTCCGCCGCCGTCGCGCTGATCCTCGCCGTCGCCACCGAGCTGCTCTCCGGTTTCGGGCAGGGTCTCGGCATCTTCATCGCGCAGGCCGGGACGGACCCGGACGGCACCCGGGACGTGCTGGCCGGGGTGGTGTGGGCGGGTGCGCTGGGGCTGGTGGTCGACGGCGTGCTGGTGGGCGCGGAACGGCGGCTGTTCGGGTGGGCGCGGGAGTCCGGGCGGCCCGCGGAGGGGGCGCGGGCGTGAGAGACGGGGGTGCGGGCGTGAGAGACGGGGGCGCGGGCGTGAGAGACGGGGGCGCGGGCGTGAGAGACGGGGGCGCAGAAGAGAGCCGGAGCGGGAAGCGGGCGCTGGGCCGGCGGCCGTACGGCTGTGGGACGGGCCGCTTCGGGGCCGGCATCCCGGTGCCGGGCGCCCGCGGCACGCGGCGCGCCCGTGCCGGTGCCCGCCGCTCCGGCGTCCCCTTCCTGCTGCGCTGGTCGGTGCTGCTGCTCGCCCTGTGCGGCTGGGAGGCCGCCGCCCGGGTGCGGAGGAGCGTCTACTTCCCGCCGCCGCTGCGCATCGCCCGGCACGCCCGCGACCTCTGGTTCTCCGGGCCCGCCGGGCGGCTGTTCCTGACCCCGGCCGCCGTCGACACGATCCTGCCCAGCCTCGGCCGGATGGCGGCCGGGTTCGGGCTCGCCGCGCTCGCCGGGATCGCCCTCGGCGTCGCGGTGGGCCGCTCGCGCGGGGCGTACGCGCTGTGCAACCCGGTGCTCCAGTTCGCCCGTGCGGTGCCGCCGCCCGCTCTGGTGCCGGTGTTCGTCGTCGTGTTCGACTTCGGTACGCCGATGCAGGTGGCGTCGATCGCGTTCAGCGCCGTATGGCCGGTGCTGGTCAACTCGGCGGAGGGTGCCCGGGCCACGGACCCGCTGCGGCTGGACGTGGCCCGGGTGCTGCGGCTGACCGGGCCCGAGCGGCTGTGGTTCCTGCTGCTGCCGTCCGCGCTGCCCAGGATCTTCGCCGGGCTCCGGCTGAGCCTGTCGCTGAGCCTCGTCCTGATGGTGTTCTCCGAGCTGCTGCCGGGCAGCGACGACGGCATCGGGTTCACGCTCACCGACGCCCAGACCCGCTCCGACCTGCTGACCGTGTGGTCCGCGCTGCTGCTGCTCGGCGCGCTCGGGTATCTCCTCAACACCGGCCTGCTGGCGGACGAGAGACGGCTCGTCGGCACCCGGCCGGCCGGGTCCGGAAGGGAGACGGCATGACCACCACCACGGTGCGCGAGGCGGTCGTACGGTTCCTGCGGGACACCGGCATGACCACGGTGTTCGGCAACCCCGGCTCCACCGAGCTGCGGATGTTCCGCGACTGGCCGGAGGACTTCCGCTATGTGCTGGCCCTCCAGGAGTCCGTGGCCGTCGGCATGGCGGCCGGGTATGCGCTCGGCACCCGGCGCGCGGCCTTCGTCAGCCTGCACTCGGCGGGCGGGGTCGGGCATGCGCTCGGCGCGGTGTTCAACGCCTTCCGGGACCGGGTGCCGCTGGTGATCGTGGCCGGCCAGCAGGCGCGTTCGCTGCTCCGGCTGCGGCCGTTCCTGGGCGCCGACGAACCGGCTCTGTTCCCGCGCCCGTACGTGAAGTACGCCTGCCAGCCGGAGCGGGCCGAGGATGTGCCGGCCGTGCTCGCCGAGGCGTACCGGACGGCGCTGGCGCACCCCCGCGGGCCGGTGTTCGTGTCCGTGCCCGAGGACGACTGGGACCGGCCCGCCGAGCCGGTCGCGCCGCGCGCGGTGCACGGCGGGTTCACGGCGGACCCGGACGCGCTCGCCGCGCTCGCCGCGCGGCTGGCCGGCTGTGCGCGCCCGGCCCTGGTGGTGGGCCCGGGCGTGGACGACGAGGACGCGCTGGAGCAGGTGCGGGCGCTGGCCGAGCGGATCCGGGCCGGGGTGTGGATCAGCCCGCTGTCCGGCCGGTCCGGGTTCCCGGAGACGCACCCGCTGTTCCAGGGCTTCCTGCCACCAGTGGCCGGGCAGCTGGCCGCGCGCCTGGCGCCGTACGACGTCGTGGTGGCGCTCGGCGCCCCGCTGTTCACCTACCACGTGCCGGACGACGGGCCCCGGCTGGCGCCCGGCACCGAGCTGTTCCACCTGGACTGCGACCCGGAGCCGGCGGCCTGGCTGCCCGTCGGCACCAGCCTCGTCACCACCCTGCGGCCCGCTCTGGCCCGGCTGGCCGAGCTGGTGCCGAAGCGGCCGGACCGGGACCCACCGCCGCCCCGCCCGGCGGCGCCGCCCGCGCAGGCCCCCGACGGGCACATCACGCCGGAGCTGTTCTTCGACCTGTTGCGGGCCCGGCTCCCGCGCCACCGCGTCCTCGTCGAGGAGGCCCCCAGCCACCGCGACACGCTCCATGCGCGGGTGCCGGTCGAGCGCGGCGGCGGCTTCCTCACCACCGGCAGCGGGGCGCTCGGCTGGGGCCTGCCGCTCGCGGCCGGCCGGTCGCTCGCCGACCGGCGCCGGCTGGTGTGCGTGGTGGGTGACGGCTCGGCGATGTACTCGGTGCAGGCCCTGTGGAGCGCGGCCCGGCACGCGGTCCCGGTCAGCTATGTCCTGCTGGACAACGGCGGTTACGGCGCGGTGCGGGCCCTCGGCCGGCGGATCGGCGTGGCGCCGGTCCCGGGTACGGACATCACCGGCATCGACTTCGCCGCCCTCGCCGAGTCGCTCGGCTGCCCGGCGGCCCGGGTCGCCCACCCCAGGGAGCTGCCGGCCGCGCTGGACCGCGCGCTCGGCCCGGGCGACACCGCGGGCCCCTTCCTGCTGCACGTGCGGGTCACCGGCAGCACGGGCACCCTGTACGAGCCCTGGGCCGGGTGAGGGGATGCTGCGCCTGGACTCGGTGGGCAGGCACTTCGGGGACCAGCACGTCCTGGACGGGATCAGCCTCACGGTGCCCGACGGGCAGCTCCTCTGTGTGGTCGGGCCCTCGGGCTGCGGCAAGTCCACGCTGCTGCGCACCATCGCCGGGCTGCTGCCCGCCCAGGAGGGCACGGTCACGCTGGACGGGACGCCGGTGACGGGCGTCCCGGACCGGCTCGCGGTGGTCTTCCAGGAGTACGGCCGCTCGCTGCTGCCCTGGCTCACGGTCCGCGACAACGTGGCCCTGCCGCTGCGCCGCCGGGGCCTCGGCCGGGCCGCCCGCCGGGCCGAGGCGGAGGCCATGCTGGAGCGGGTCGGCCTGCCCGGGGCCGCCCGCCGGCACCCGCGGGAGCTGTCCGGCGGGATGCAGCAGCGGGTGGCCATCGCCCGTGCCCTGGTCTGCCGGCCGGCGCTGCTGCTGATGGACGAGCCGTTCGGCTCCCTGGACGCGCGCACCCGGGAGGACCTGGAGGACCTGCTCCTGGAGGTGCACCGCGCCGACGGGCCGACCATCGTGTTCGTCACCCACGACATCGACGAGAGCGTCTACGTCGGCGACCGTGTCGTGGTCCTCTCCCCCGGCCCGGGCTCCCGGGTCGTACGGGACCTGCCGGTCGGCCTGCCCGCCGGGCGCGACCAGCTCACCACCCGCGGGCTGCCGGACTTCGTGCGGCTGCGCACGGAGGTGGGACGGGCGGTGCGCGGCGGCTGAGGCATCCTGGTGGCCGTATCCGGATGCGAGGAGAGGTGGCCGGGCATGCGGTGGTGGGCCGGTGGGTGCGCGCTGGCGGCGGTGGTCGTGCTGGCGGGGTGCGGGACGTCGGCGGGGCCTGGCTCCGGCGCGGACTCGGGTGCGGGGGCGTCCGGGAGCCGCTCGCCGCGGCCGCCGTCCACCGCCGGCTCCCCCGCCTCCCCGCGGCCCTCCGGGTCCTCGCTGCCGCCCGGCACGACCGGCACGCCGGGCCTGCGCTGTGCGACCGGGCGGGCCGTCGTCGCGGTCTCCCCCGGTGACGCGGTGCGGCGGCGGCTGTGTGTACGGCCCGGGACGCTGGTGACGCTCGAACTGCGCCCGCGGGCGGACGACGAGCGCTGGACGGGGGTGCGGAGTTCGGCGCCCGCGCTGGTCCTGGTGTCCGGCTGGGAGGTGGCCGCCGACGGCACGGCCCGGGCCTCGCTGCGCTGCGCCGGCAGCCGCGGAGGTGCCGCCCGGGTCACCGCGGCGGCCAAGGCGCCGGACCTGGCCGGCGCGGCCCGGACCGCGTTCACGCTGGACGTGGACGTGGTGCCGTACCCGCGCGAGGGCTGACGCCGTTCCGGTGTCCCGTAGCGGTGAGCGCCGTCAATTCCCTTCTGCGGTCGCGGACTTGCCGCCCGGGGTCTGGTTCCGGGTGCGCAGGGCGCCCACGCTCCTCAGCAGCCGGTCGGCCGGCTCGCGCAGCCGGGGGTGGGCCAGCACGGTGTTGCGCAGCCCGCGGACCGGGCGGCGCCACAGCTTCTGGGTGAGGGCCACCGGGTGCGGACGGGCCGCGAAGCCCTCGCCGACCCGCAGCTCACGCGTCTTCAGCCAGTCCTTGTACTCCTTGTCGCCGCGCCCGAGGTCCACCAGGGTCACTCCGTGCCGGGCGGCGGCCTCCGCGGTGCGCAGATGCATCATCAACCCCGGTGAATACGCGGGGAGTTCGGGGTCGTACGCGGTGAACCAGGCCGCCAGCACGGTGCCGGAGCGGGGGCCGAAGTGGGCGGCGACCGGGCGATCGCCCGCGTAGAGCACGGACAGCACCCCGGTGAAGTGCTCCTCGCGGACGTGGAAGAGATGGTCGACCAGGCCGACGATCCAGGGGCGGGAGAACCGGTCCATGCGGCCGGTCCTGCGGTACTGGGCGGACTTCCAGCGCATGAGGGTGCGCAGCGCCCGCGGGTCGCGCTCGTCGAAGACGAACCGCACCTCTCCGACGTCCCGGCCGAGCCTGCGCTCCTTCTTCAGGGTCGTCTTGGCGAGCCCGGGATAGGCGCCGCGCAGCCACTCCGGATAGCCGCCGTCGCCGGGTTTGACGTCGATGACGGGTGAGGCGAAGGTGCCGGTGACGTACGGGTCGAACGGCCGCTGCTCCTGCACGAGATGGTCGAACTCGAAGATGCTGAGCCCGCAGGCCCGCAGCAGCTCCCCGGTGTCCCAGGTGACCCCGGGCCGGTGCACCAGGGCCTGGCAGTCGGACAGGCCGAGGCCGACGGCCCGTCCGGTGCCCAGCGGGCTGCGCTCGTAGGGCAGGAAGCCGACCGGTTCGCCGCCTTCGCGGAGCACGGCCACCCGCACCCCGGCCCGGTGCCGGCCGACCCCGATGGCGAACTCCGGTGCGAGGAAGGGGTTGGCGTACTCGGGCGACTCGTCCATCGCCCGGTGCCAGGCCCCGCGCAGCCCGGCCGTCAGCTCGCCGGGTCTGTGGATGGTGATCTCCACCTCAGCTCGCCCGCCCTTCCCCGGGCGCCCTGCGCGACGCGCCGTGGGCGGCGCCGGCCGGTGAGGCGTGTGGACCGTGACTGGTGGATCGCATGGCGACCCCTCCCCCCAAGACGCGCTGATGCTCAAACGTCGCGAAACAGACGCACCCTGTCAAGAGCGCCCCGGTCCGGTCCGTCCGCGGTATTGACATGAACCTGCTTCGACTCCGAGTCTTCGTGCGTGAAGTTGCTTGATTGAAGCGCATTTCGAGCGCTTCCAAGCACACCGAGCAAGAACAGTCAGTCCGCAATGTCGCGAGGGGAGCTGTTCCGCCGTGCAGAGACCACGAAGACTGCGCCGGGGTGTGCCGTGGCCGGCCTGGGTGCCGCTGGGGCTGGCGACCGCCCTGGCCGGGGCGCTGCTGGCCACGCCGGCACCCGCCCGGGCCGCCGCCACCGCATCCGGCGCCGTCCTGGACCCGGCCCACAGCAGCGTCGGCTGGCAGAGCCCGGTCTACGCCAAGGGCACCGGCGGCGGCCCGGAGAACTGCCCCGACGCCGCGACCGACCCCGACAACAAGGTCTGCGACCGCTTCGACCTGACCGTCTCGGTGCCGGACGGCTACTGGGACGACAACCCCGAGGGCGGCGTCCCCCTGTCGATCAACTGGGCGCGCCCCTCCGACGACTTCGACCTGTACGTGTACGACGGCCAGGGCAAGCAGGTGGCCTCCAGCGCGGGCACGGCGGACCCCGAGGCCACGGTGATCCCGCGCGCCTCGGGCACGTACCACGTGGTGGTGGTGCCGTACGACGTGCACGACGACTCCTTCACGGGCAGCGCCTATCTGCCCGCGACCACGGACGCCGGCGACCTCACGGCCTTCTCCGGCCGCGACGGCAGCTACACCGTGCGGGCCGGGCAACTGCTGGCCCGCGCCGACTTCCTGACGGGAGGCCGGCTGCGGCTCCAGGCCGACCCGTCCGGCTCGCTGAGCGACCCGGCGGGCACCGCCATCGTGCGCGACCGGCCCGCCCTCCAGCGGCACACCTCGTCCTTCGACGCGGGCGACTACTACGGCATCCGCTCCCCGGAGGCCGTACTGCGCGTGTACAAGAAGCCGCTGCGGTTCGGTCTGTACAAGCCCGACAACCGCACCCGGATCTGGCAGGAGGACAAGCCGCTGCGCTGGTCCACCGGGGGGATGCGGCAGAGCCTCGGCCGGGGCGCGGACGAGCAGTTCTTCGGCGGCGGCGAGCAGAACGGCAGCTTCTCCCACCGCGGGCAGACCATGTACGTGGCCAACAGCTTCGACTGGAACGAGGGCGGCTACAACAACTCCCAGCCGTTCTACCTCTCCAGCGCGGGCTACGGCGTCTTCCGCAACACCTTCGCGCCGGGCGTGTACACCTTCGGCGACCCGGTCACCACCGGCCAGCAGGAACGGCGGCTGGACGCCTACTACTTCCTCGGTGACGCCAAGCAGGTGATCGGGAAGTACACGGCACTGGTCGGCAGGCCGTTCATGCCGCCGGTCTACGGCCTGGAGCCGGGCGACTCCGACTGCTACCTGCACAACGCCAACCGGGGCGAACGGCACACCCTGGACGCGCTGAAGATCGCCGACCAGTACACCGAGAACCGGATGCCGCTGGGCTGGATGCTGGTCAACGACGGCTACGGCTGCGGGCACGAGAACCTGGAGCAGACCGCGAAGGGCCTCCAGGACCACCACACCCAGCTCGGCCTGTGGACCCAGGACGGCATCGGCAAGCTCGCCGACCAGGTCAAGGCCGGCCAGCGGGTGGCCAAGCTGGACGTGGCCTGGGTGGGCAACGGCTACAAGTTCGCGCTGGACGCCTGCGACGCGGCCAAGAAGGGCATCGAGGACAACAGCGACGCCCGCGGGTTCGTCTGGCTGCCGGTGTCCTGGGCGGGGGCGCAGCGCTGCGGGGTGCTGTGGAGCGGCGACCAGAAGCTGTCCTGGGACTACATCCGCTGGCAGATCCCGACCTACGCCGGGGCGACCCTGTCGGGCATCGCCTACGACACCGGTGACGTGGGCAGCATCTACCGCCACGACGCGAAGATGTACACCCGCGACCTCCAGTGGAAGGCGTTCCTGCCGGCGATCATGACCATGGACGGCTGGGCCACCGACCTCACCACCAAGCAGCCCGCCGACCAGCAGCCCTGGCGCGACGGCGAGCCGTACACCTCCGTCAACCGCAGCTACCTCCAGCTGAAGGAGCGGCTGCTGCCGTACATGTACACCCTGTCGGCCGAGGCGGCGAAGACGGGTGTGGGCGCGGTGCGTCCGCTCTGGCTGGAGTACCCGGACGACCCGGCGACGCTGGGCGCCCAGGCGCAGTACGAGTTCCTGTCCGGTCCGGACTTCCTGGTGGCCCCGGTCTACCAGGACTCCGACACCCGCGACGGCATCTACCTCCCGAAGGGCACCTGGACCGACTACTGGACCGGGCGCACCTACCGGGGCCCGACCACCCTGAACGGCTATCACGCCCCGCTGGACACCCTGCCGTTGTTCGTGCGCGAGGGGGCGGTGGTCCCCATGTGGCCGAAGGGCACCACGAGCTGGCAGACCCGGGACCGGCACGAGCTGGACTGGGACCTGTATCCGGCGGCCCACGGCAGCAGCCGCTACACCCTGTACGAGGACGACGGCGTGACCCGTGACTTCGCCGGCGGGGCTGCGGCCACGCAGCGGGTCTCGGTGCAGCGGGACGCCGACGGCACGGCCGTCTCCGTCGGTGCGAGCCGGGGCGCGTACGCGGGCAAGGTGGACGCGCGCACGTACCGGTTCACGGTCCACGGCACCGGGGCGCCCGCACGGGTGCTGCTCGACGGACGCCGGCTGCCGGACACCGCCTGGTCCTACGACCCCGCCACCCACGTCACCACCGTCAGCACCGCGATGCTGCCGCTCGACCGGGGCTTCGCCCTGCGGCTGGTCGACGGGAGGTAAAGCAATCGTATGGTCTAGTCCAAAGCGAGTGTTGGTCTAGTCCAACTTATTGACGTGACCGCTTCACCTCCCAGAGCCTGGGGCGACTCCCCACCCCACCCCTCTGGGAGGCACGCAATGAGACCTCTTCGGGCCTGTCTGGGCGCGGCGGCGGCCGTGACGCTCGCCGCCGCCGGCACCACCGCGTTCGTGGCGGGCAGCGCCTCGGGCGCCACCACCGCGCTGAGCAACCGCTGGTACGCCGCCGCGCCCTATCTGATGCCGCTGGACAACAACCCGCCGGACCCGGCCGCCATCATGGACGCGACCGGCCTGAAGGCCTTCCAGCTGGCGTTCATCCTGGCGCCCGACGGCGGCGGCTGCTCGCCGACCTGGGGCGGCACCGCGGCCGTCTCCTCGGACACCGCCGTACAGTCGATGATCGGCACCATCCGGAGCAAGGGCGGTGACGTGTCGGTCTCCATCGGCGGCTACGGCGGCACGAAGCTCGGCCAGGCCTGCGCGGACGCGGCGTCGACGGCGGCGGCCTACCAGCAGGTCATCACCAAGTACGGGCTGCACGCCATCGACTTCGACCTGGAGGAGCCGGAGTACGAGAACAGCGCGGCCATCAAGAACGAGATCGGCGCCGCGAAGATCCTCCAGCAGAACAACCCCGGGCTCTATGTCTCGGTGACGACGGCGGGTACGGCGGACGGCACCGGCTGGTTCGGCAAGCAGATGCTGCTGGAGGCCAAGTCCCAGGGATTCACGCCGAACAACTTCTCCATCATGCCGTTCGACGGCGGCTTCAGCGGAGGGGCGAGCCAGACCAGCGCGCTCACCAACTTCAACTCCATCCTGCGGTCCACCTTCGGCTGGGACGAGGCGACCGCCTACGCCCACGAGGGCTTCTCCGGCATGAACGGCCGCAGCGACACCGGCGAGTACTTCACCCAGGCGGACTTCCAGACCGTGCTGGACTACGCGACGAGCCACTCCATGGACCGGTTCACCTTCTGGTCGCTCAACCGCGACCGGCAGTGCGACCCGGTCGACAACGGGGGCCGTACGTCCGGGACATGCTCGAGCGTGGCGCAGAAGCCCTGGGAGTTCGCCACGTACTCGGTGAGGTTCGCCGGCGCCACCCCGCCGAGCCCGACGCCGACCCCGACCCCGACCCCCACGCCGACGCCCACCCCCACCTCCTGCAAGACGGCCTGGAGCTCCTCCGCCGTGTACACCGCCGGGAACGAGGTCTCGTACAACAAGCACAACTGGAAGGCCAAGTGGTGGACCCAGAACGAGGTGCCCGGCGCCTCCGAGTGGGGTCCCTGGCAGGACGAGGGCAGCTGCTGACCCTCTTGACGTGTTTGGTTCAGACCTTTAGGTTCACGGGTCACCGATGACCAAGGATGCGTTCAGTGTTCATGTGACTGAACGCATCCTTGGTCCGATGAAGGGACCCCCACATGACCCGCTCCCGGCTCCGCACGGCGACGGCCACCGCGGTCCTCGCCCTCGCCCTCACCCTTCTCGACTCCGGCGGCGCGGCCGCCGCCGGTACGCGGCCCGCTCCCGGCGGCACCTTCGACCTCTCCGTCTGGGAGCTCCAGGAGCCGGTCGGCTCCCCCGGCAGCCCCACCACCATCCCGTCCTCCCGGCTCCAGGGGCCGAACGGCTACCAGGACGCCTATTTCTCCACGGACCCCCGCGACGGCGCGATGACGTTCTGGGCACCTGAGAAGGGCGTCACCACCCCGAACTCGCACTACGCCCGTTCCGAGCTGCGCGAGACGAACCGTGACGGCAGCCCGGCCGACTGGGCGCTCGGCGGGGCGCACCGGATGAGCGCGACCCTGCGGGTGGTGTCGGTGACCAAGAACGTCTGCGTGGGCCAGATCCACCTCGGCACCGGCGGCTCCTCCACCAAGCCACTGCTGGAGCTGTACTACCACGCGAACGGGGACATCGTCCTCGGCACCGAGGACTCGCCCTCCGGCGGCCAGACCCCGCACCCGGTCGGCCATGTGCCGGTCGGCAGAACCTGGAGCTACACCATCGCCGTCTCCGGCGGCACCACCATCGACCTGACCGTGAACGGTACGACGACCCACTACCCCATCGCCTCGTCCTTCCGGCAGTACAAGCAGTACTTCAAGGCCGGCGCCTACAACCAGTCCTCCTCCGACAGCACCGTGGACGGCGCCCGCGTCGCCTTCTACGGGCTGACCGTCCGGCACGGCTGACACGCGGTCCGACCTGCGCGACTGGTGCAAACGGCCGTACGGTCGTAGCGTCGGGGGCACGGTCGGACACAGCACGACGGGTGGGAGCGGCCATGCGCGGATCAGTGGTGGGAACGGTGGTCACCCTCGCGGCGGGAGCCATGCTGACAGCGGCCATGACGACGGCCTCGGCCAGCGCGCCCCCGGCCAGCGCGACCGCACAGGACGGCCCGGCACGGCCCGTCCTGGTCGACTGCCTGTGGCACCGCAATGTCCGGCCGACGGACTTCATCCTGGCCTGCGGCGACGGCAACAGCCGCCTCGTCGGACTGCACTGGACCGCGTGGAGCCGGGGTGCGGCCACCGCGACGGGCGTCAACATGGTCAACGACTGCAAGCCGTACTGCGCGGCCGGCCGCTTCCACTCCTATCCGGTGACCGTCCGGCTCGACGGCCCCAAGCCCTGGAAGAAGCATCCGGGCCTGGAGCACTACACCCGGATGAGCCTGACCTACACCGCCGACCGGCCGGAAGGCTTCCAGCCGGTCATGGTCTACCCGCTCTGGGACTGACGCCCCGGACCACATACACCGCAGCTGAAGCCCTGCCAGGGTGCCGCGGCCGAAGTCTCCGGCCGCGGCGCACGGTGTCTCAGGCGATCTCGGCCAGCAGGTCGCCGCCCTCCACCTGCTGGATGCGGTTGATGGCAAGCCGCGCCACCCGGCCCGCCTTCGGCGCGGTGATCGTGGCCTCCATCTTCATCGCCTCGATGGTGGCGATCGTGGCACCGGCCGCCACCTCGTCGCCCTCGGCGACCGCGAGGGTCACCACACCGGCGAACGGGGCCGCCACATGGCCCGGGTTGGCGCGGTCGGCCTTCTCCGTCACCGGCAGGTCGGAGGCCGCGGCACGGTCCCGGACCTGGATGGGCCGCAGCTGGCCGTTGAGCGTGGACATCACCGTGCGCATACCGCGCTCGTCGGCCTCGCCGATCGCCTGGAGCTCGATCAGCAGCCGCACCCCGGGCTCGAGATCGACGGCGTACTCCTTGCCCGGGCGCAGACCGTAGAAGAAGTCCTTGCTGTCCAGGATGCTGGTGTCGCCGAAGGTCTGGCGGTGCGTCTCGAACTCGCGCGTCGGCGCGGGGAACAGCAGCCGGTTGAGGGTCGACCGGCGCTCCTTCGCCAGCCCCTCGCGGTCCTCGGCGGACAGCTCGGGCGCGGGCCTGGCGGCGGCCCGGCCCTGGAGGGCCTTGGTGCGGAACGGCTCGGGCCAGCCGCCGGGCGGGGTGCCCAGCTCGCCGCGGAGGAAGCCGATCACCGAGTCGGGGATGTCGAACCGGTCGGGGGTCTGCTCGAAGGCGTCCGGGGAGACCCCGGCGCCGACCAGGTGCAGGGCCAGGTCGCCGACCACCTTGGAGGACGGGGTGACCTTGACCAGGCGGCCGAGGATGCGGTCGGCGGCCGCGTACATCGCCTCGATGTCCTCGAAGCGGTCGCCGAGGCCGAGGGCGACGGCCTGGGTGCGCAGGTTGGACAGCTGGCCGCCGGGGATCTCGTGGTGGTAGACGCGGCCGGTCGGGGAGGCCAGGCCCGCCTCGAAGGGGGCGTAGATCTTCCGTACGCCCTCCCAGTACGGCTCCAGGTCGCCGACGGCCTGGAGGTCCAGCCCGGTGGGCCGCTCGGAGTGGTCGGTGGCGGCGACGAGCGCCGACAGGGACGGCTGCGAGGTCGTCCCGGCCATCGAGGCCACCGCTCCGTCGACGGCGTCGACGCCCGCCTGGATCGCGGCGAGATAGGTGGCCAGCTGGCCGCCTGCCGTGTCGTGGGTGTGCAGATGCACGGGCAGGTCGAACTCGCGGCGCAGCGCCGAGACCAGCTTGGCCGCGGCCGGGGCGCGCAGCAGGCCGGCCATGTCCTTGATGGCCAGGACATGGGCGCCCGCCTCGACGATCTGCTCGGCGAGGCGCAGATAGTAGTCGAGGGTGTAGAGCCGCTCGCCGGGGTCGTTGAGGTCGGCCGTGTAGCAGAGGGCGACCTCGGCGATCGCGGTGCCCGTCTCCCGTACGGCGTCGATGGCGGGCCGCATCTGGCCGACGTCGTTGAGGGCGTCGAAGATGCGGAAGATGTCGATGCCGGTGGCGGCCGCCTCCTGCACGAAGGCGTCCGTCACCTCCGTGGGGTACGGGGTGTAGCCCACGGTGTTGCGGCCGCGCAGCAGCATCTGGAGGCAGAGGTTGGGGACGGCCTCGCGCAGGGCGGCCAGCCGCTCCCAGGGGTCCTCGGCGAGGAAGCGCAGCGCCACGTCGTAGGTGGCGCCGCCCCAGCACTCCAGGGACAGCAGCTGCGGCAGGGTGTGGGCGACGGCCGGGGCGACGGCGAGGAGGTCCTTGGTGCGCACCCGGGTGGCGAGCAGCGACTGGTGGGCGTCGCGGAAGGTGGTGTCGGTGACGCCGAGCGTCGGCGACTCGCGCAGGTCGCGGGCGAAGCCCTCGGGGCCCAGCGCCACGAGCCGTTGCCGGGAGCCGGCCGGCGGCTCGCCGGCGGGCAGCGGGGGCAGCTTGGTCAACGGGTCGGGCAGGTCGGGCCGTTCGCCGTGCGGCTTGTTGACGGTGACGTCGGCGAGGTAGGTGAGCAGCTTGGTGCCGCGGTCCGCGGAGGAGCGGGCGGTGAGCAGATGGGGGCGCTGCTCGATGAAGGAGGTGGTGACCCGCCCGGCCTGGAAGTCCGGGTCGTCCAGGACGGCCTGGAGGAAGGGGATGTTGGTGGCCACGCCGCGGATGCGGAACTCGGCGACCGCGCGCCGGGCCCGGCCGATGGCGGCGCGGAAGTCCCGGCCCCGGCAGGTGAGCTTGACCAGCATCGAGTCGAAGTGGGCGCTGATCTCCGTACCGGCGTGGGTGGTGCCGCCGTCCAGGCGGATGCCGGAGCCGCCCGGCGAGCGGTAGGCGCTGATCCGGCCGGTGTCCGGGCGGAAGCCGTTGGCGGGGTCCTCGGTGGTGATACGGCATTGCAGGGCGGCGCCCCGCAGGGTGATGGTGTCCTGGGCGAGGCCCAGGTCGGCGAGGGTCTCGCCGGAGGCGATCCGGAGCTGGGCCTGGACCAGGTCGACGTCCGTGACCTCCTCGGTGACGGTGTGCTCGACCTGGATGCGCGGGTTCATCTCGATGAAGACGTGGTTGCCGTCGGGGTCGAGGAGGAACTCGACGGTGCCCGCGTTGCGGTAGCCGATCTCGCGGGCGAAGCGCACCGCGTCGTCGCAGATCCGCTGCCGTACCTCGGGGTCGAGGTTGGGGGCCGGGGCCAGCTCGATGACCTTCTGGTGGCGGCGCTGGAGCGAGCAGTCCCGCTCGTAGAGGTGGATGACATTGCCCTCGCCGTCGGCGAGGATCTGCACCTCGATGTGGCGCGGATCGACCACGGCCTTCTCCAGGAAGACGGTCGGATCGCCGAAGGCGGACGCGGCCTCCCGGGAGGCGGCCTCGATGGACTCGCGCAACTGGGCGGGGTCCTCGACGCGGCGCATGCCGCGCCCGCCGCCGCCCGCGACGGCCTTGACGAAGACCGGGAAGCCGATCTCCTCGGCGGCGCGCACCAGCTCGTCGACGTCCGTGGAGGGCGCGGAGGAGCCGAGCACCGGGACGCCGGCGGCCCGGGCGGCGGCGACCGCACGGGCCTTGTTCCCGGTCAGCTCCAGCGTGGCCGCGCTCGGGCCGACGAAGGTGATGCCCGCCTCCTCGCAGGCGCGGGCGAGTTCGGGGTTCTCGGACAGAAAGCCGTAGCCGGGGTAGACGGCGTCCGCGCCGGCCCGGCGGGCGGCGGCCACGATCTCCTCGACGGAGAGGTAGGCGCGCACCGGGTGGCCCGGCTCGCCGATCTCGTACGCCTCGTCGGCCTTGAGCCGGTGCAGTGAGTTGCGGTCCTCGTGCGGGAACACGGCGACGGTACGCGCGCCGAGTTCGTAGCCCGCCCGGAACGCGCGGATCGCGATCTCGCCACGGTTGGCGACCAGCACCTTGCGGAACATCCTGGATTCCCTTCAGCTGCCTGTCGGCGACGCACACGATCGTGTCTGCCACGCCCTGCCGTACCTCGCGGTCACCCTAGGGGGTACCCGCAGGGGTCGAGGTGCGACAACGGTCACATCGTGAGGGTGTGCGGCGCCACAGTCGCGCGAACGGCGGAACGGTCCCCCGGCGCGGGGGGTGTGCGGGCGTGGATGGTCGCTGGTGCCGGGTGTGGATGGTCGCTGGTGCCGGGTGTGGGTGGGGGCCGGTGCCGGGGTGTGGATGGGCGCCGGTGCGGGAATGTCCATCGCCCCCTTCGCCCCCGGCCTGGGACAGTTCTGCGAGCCGGGAGACGCCCGTCAAGATCATTTACGGGTGGTAGGACCCACAGGTGTACAGAGCGGAAATCCCGGACCGCGGAGCGACCTCCCCTACCGGGGAGCCATCCCTCCCGTACCGACGTGTTCAAGACGCCCCGTTCACGGCCAACGCACGGATATGACCGTCCACTTCCTGGAACGAGCGGCGAACCTTTCTGATCCGATCGCGAACTCTCGTATAGTGACCGCCAGTTCACGCTCCCCACCTGCCCGCCCGTCAGCCACCCGCTCCTGCCGCGAGGACCAGACCGGACCGATGACCGCGCCCACGCACCCCGGCGACCGCCCCTTCCTCCGTTCGTTCGTCCCCGCCTTCGCCGTGACCGGTGCACTCTCCGCGGTGGTGGTCTGCGTGGCCGTGGCGATGGCGCCGGGCCAGGTGCGCGCCCCGCTCGCCGGCGGCGCGGGCGCGGCCGCCGTGGTGCTGAGCGTGGCCGTGGCGGTGGCCGCGCACGCCCTGCGGACCGCGCGCGCCACCCGGCAGCGGCTGGACGCCGCCACCCAGGACATCGGGCGCCTGCTCCAGCAGCAGGCCCGCACCGGTGAGGAGGCCCGCCAGGAGCGGCAGCGACTGGTCGACGAACTCGCCGCGCAGCGTGCCGAGTTCACCGAGTCGTTCGCGGCCGAGCGGGCCCGGCTGGAGCAGCAGGCCACCCGGGAGCTGGACCGGCTGCGGCAGGAGAACGCCCGGCTGACGGGCGAGCTGACCCGGGCCAGGCGGGACCGGGCCGCGGCGGTCTCGGCGACCTCCAACACGGCCGCCCGGATGCAGGCTCTGGCCACGGCCACGCTCGCCGACCTGCGGGCGATGGAGGACCGGCACACCGACGAGGACGTCCTCGCCGATCTGCTCCATCTGGACCACCGCACCGCCCAGGCGGGTCGGCTCGCCGACTCCATCGCCGTACTGACCGGAGCACGTTCGGGCCGACGGTGGGCGCGGCCCATCGGCATGGAATCGATCCTGCGCGGTGCGATGGGGCGGATCGCCGGATACCGGCGGGTGCGGGTGCACTCGGCCAGCGAGACCGCCGTGGCCGGGCATGCCGCCGAGGGGGTGATGCACGCGCTTGCGGAGATCCTCGACAACGCCGCGAACTTCTCGCCGCCGACCGCCGAGGTCCATGTCTATGTGGAGGAGGTCCCGGCCGGGGTCATCGTGTCCGTGGAGGACAGCGGCCTGGTGATGGGCGAGGTGCAACTGCGCCGCGCGGAGCGGGCGGTGGCCGGTGACGTCTCCGAGCTGGGCGGTCTGACCGGCACCCGGCTCGGGCTGGCCGTGGTCGGGCGGCTGGCCCGCAAGCACGGGCTCAAGGTGTCCTTCCGGCCGTCGGCCCGCGGTGGCACCGGTGTGCTGGTGCTGATCCCGCAGGACATCCTGGCGGGCCCGGTCGCGGCCGAGCAGGCGCCCGCCCCGGCGCGGCCCACGCCCGCCGAGCCGCGCCGGACTCCGGCGCCCGCCGACACCGCCCCGGTCCACGAACCGGCCGCACCGGCCGAGGAGGGCCCGGCGGGACTGCCCAAGCGGCGCCGCGGCCGTACCCTCGCGCAGGCCGAGAGCGCCCGGTCGGCGGCCCGCACCGGCGAGACCCGGCCCGCGCCCGGCGCCGACGAGGGCAAGATCCGCGCCGCCCGCTTCAGCAGCTTCCGCCAGGCCGTCCGCCCCACCGCAAAGGAGCGGGGCCCCGAGACCACCGCCACGGCCCCGCCCTCGAACCCTGACGGCCCCGACACCGACGCGCCCGGCTCCGCGACACCCACGCAACCCCCTGGCCTCCGCTCGGCCACCGGCGCCGCCGGACCCATCCCGGACGCCACGCCGGACAGCCCGGAACACCGGCCCTCCGGCGACACGGCCCGCTCCACCCCCGACGCTGCACACACCGGCCGACACGCCGAGCGCGGACCCTCCACCGGAGCAACCCGCTCAGCCACGCCCCCGGTGCCGGACGGCGAGGGCGCCGAACACGGCCCGGCTTCCGGCACCGCCGACTCGGCCGCGCCCACGCAATCCCCTGGCCCCCACCCGGCCACCAGCACCACCGGACCCACCCCAACCACCGCACCGGACAGCCGGGACTCCCACCAGCGGCCCTCGGTCGGCTCGACCGGGCCGGCCGGGGACGCGGGGCCGGGCCACCGCGGTACCCAGCGCCCGGCGGACACCGGTGTCCCCCACGGCTCCGGCGTACGCCAAGACTCCCCCGGAGGCGCGGAGACCGCGGTGCCGGGCGGCGCCATCGCACCGGGCTGTATTCCGTCCGGTCCCCCCGGAACCGCGGCGGCGGACGACTCCTCCTCCCCCGCCGTCCCCTCCCACCCGCACGCGCACCCGGAAGGCGACACCACTTCATGACCGGCCCGACCACCGCCGACGACAAGCTCACCTGGCTCCTGGAGGGCCTGCTGGAGAGGACCCCGGGCGCCCGGCACGCGCTGGTGCTGTCCCGGGACGGGCTGAAGCTGTGCCGCAGCCCGGAGCTGAGCGTCGACCAGGCCGACCAGCTCGCCGCGATAGCCGCCGGCATCCAGTCGCTGTCGCACGGGGCGTCCGTCGAGTTCGGCGACGGCAGCGGCGGTGTGCGCTCGGCGATGACCGAGTTCTACGGCGGCGTGCTGTTCATCGTGGAGGCCGGCGCCGGCGCCCATCTGGCCGTCGTCACCACGGAGGACGCGGACCCGGGCGTCGTCGGGCACACCATGAGCGAACTGGTGGAGCAGCTCGGCGAGCACCTGACCGCGCTGCCGCGTACGTCATGAGCCGTCCGGGCAGGGACGACGCGCCCGACCGTCTCTACACGATCACCCAGGGACGCAGCCGGACCGCCCCGGACAACCCGTTCGACCTGGTCACCCTTGTCGTCGCCGAGTCGGAGCCGGTGGCCGGGCTGCAATCGGAGCACGTGGCGATCCTGAAGCTGACCCGCTCCCCCACCTCGGTGGTGGAGATCGCCGCGGAGCTGAAGCTGCCCGTGAGCATCACCAAGGTGCTGCTGTGCGACCTGCTGGCGGCGGGCCGTGTCAGCGCCCGGCACCCGCGCAGACCGGCCATAACCGACCCCGACATCCTGGAGCAGGTGCTCGTTGGACTCCGCAATCTCTGAACTCTCCGGCGCGCGCACGCCGTTGGGTGCCTCGGCCGACAACGGTCTCAAGATCGTGGTGGTGGGCGGCTTCGGCGTCGGCAAGACCACCCTGGTCCGCTCCGTCAGCGAGATCCGCCCCCTCAACACCGAGGAGACGATGACCCAGGCGGGCGCGACGGTGGACGACATCCGGCAGGTGCGCGGCAAGTCCGCCACCACGGTCGCCTTCGACTTCGGCCGGATCAGCCTGGACGCGCACAATGTGCTGTACCTGTTCGGCGCGCCCGGCCAGGAGCGGTTCTGGTTCCTGTGGGACCGGCTCTTCTCCGGCACGCTCGGCGCGGTCGTGCTGGTCGACACCCGGCGGATCGACGACTCCTGGTACGCCATCGACCGGCTGGAGCACCACGGGACCCCGTTCATCGTGGCCTGCAACGACTTCGGCGGGCCGGTGCACGCGGGCGCGGACGTCCGCGAGGCGCTCGACCTGGACCCGCAGGTACCGCTGGTCGACTGCGACGCCCGCTCCCGGGAGTCGAGCAAACAGGTCCTGATCACGCTCGTCCAGCATGTGAAGCACCGGTACGCCGACCCGTCCGCGCGGGCGGGCCTGCCCCGACAGGAGTTCGTGTGACCACCCCCGACGCCGTCCCGCTCAGCGGACCCCGGTTCCAGACCGAACCCGCCCGGCTGTACCGGGAGATGCGGCGCGATCACGGCAACGTCGTACCGGTGCTGCTCGACGGCGGCATCCCGGCCTGGCTGGTGCTGGGCTACCGGGAACTGCACCAGGTCACCGGCGACCCGGTGCTGTTCAGCCGGGACTCGGAGCTGTGGAACCAGTGGGAGAACATCCCGGCCGACTGGCCGCTGCTGCCGATGATCGGCCGCAGGCAGCCCTCGATCCTCTACACGGTCGGCGAACGGCACCGGCAGCGCGCCGCGATGATCAGCAGCGCGCTGGAGGCAGTGGACCCGTTCGAACTGCGGCGGCACGCCGAGCGGTTCGCCGACGAGCTGATCGACGCGCTGTGCACGGCGGGTGAGGCCGATCTGGTCGGGCAGTACGCGATGCTGCTGCCGGTGCGGGTGCTCGCGCGGTTGTACGGCTTCCCGGACGAGGACGGCCCCGGCCTGGTGACCGCCCTCAACGACATGATCGACGGCCGGGAGCGGGCACTCGCCGGGCAGGCCCATCTCGCCGCGTCCATGGGGCAGTTGATCGCCGACCGGACGAAGGAGCCCGCCGACGACGTGGTGTCCCGGATGCTCGCCGACGACAGCGGTTTCACCGCCGAGGAGATCACCCAGGACCTGATGGTGATGATGGCGGCCGGGCACCAGCCGACCGCCGACTGGATCGGCAACTCGCTGCGGCTGATGCTCACCGACGACCGGTTCGCCGCCTCGCTGTTCGGCGGCCGGCACAGCGTCGCCGAGGCGATGAACGAGGTGCTGTGGGAGGACACCCCCACCCAGAACGTGGCCGGCCGCTGGGCCGCCCGGGACACCCACCTCGGCGGCCGCCGCATCCAGGCCGGCGACCTGCTGCTGCTCGGGCTCCAGGGCGCCAACTCCGACCCCCAGGTGCGCACCGACGCCTCCGCGCTGACCGGCGGCAACAACGCGCACTTCGCGTTCGGTCACGGCGAGCACCGCTGTCCGTTCCCCGCGCAGGAGATCGCCGAGGTGATCGCGCGGACCGGGATCGAGGTGGTCCTGGACCGGCTGCCGGACATCGACCTGGCGGGGCCCGCCGACTCCCTCACCCGCCGGCCCTCGCCCTGGCTGCGGGGGCTGACCGAGCTGCCCGTGCGGTTCACCCCCGTACCCGCCCTCTGAGCGAGCGTCACCCGCTCCTGCGATGGGTCCGGGGCCATCCCCCGGACCGGCGCAGCACCCCGACCCCTGCCCTGGGAGGCATGTCACGATGACGACCGGTACCGAAACCCCCCGGATCGCGCTCGACCCCTTCGTCACCGACCTGGACGGCGAGAGCGCGGCGCTGCGCGCGGCCGGTCCGCTCGCCGCCGTCGAGCTGCCGGGCGGTGTCCCGGTGTGGGCCGTCACCCACCACGCGGAGGCCAAGGCGCTGCTCACCGATCCGCGTCTGGTGAAGGACATCGAGGTGTGGGGCGCCTGGCGGCGTGGCGAGATCCCCGCGGACTGGCCGCTGATCGGCCTGGTCAACCCGGGCCGCTCCATGCTCACCGTGGACGGCGCCGACCACCGCAGGCTGCGCGGCCTGGTCGCGCAGGCGCTCACCCCGCGCCGGGTGGAGCGGATGCGCGAGCGCATCGAGAAGCTCACCCAGGACCTGCTGGACGCGCTGCCCGCGAGCGGGGAGACCGTCGATCTGAAGGCGGCCTTCGCCTACCCGCTGCCCATGTACGTCATCGCCGACCTGATGGGCCTCGACCCGGCCCGCCTGCCGCGGCTGAGGGTCCTGTTCGACCGGTTCTTCTCCACGCTGACCCCGGGCGACGAGGTCATGGCCACGCTCACCGAGCTGGCGCAGATCATGGCCGAGACGGTCGCGGCCAAGCGGGCCGAGCCGGGCGACGACCTGACCAGCGCGCTGGTGCTGGCCTCGGAGGACGGCGACCGCCTCACCGACGAGGAGATCGTCTCCACGCTCCAGCTGATCGTGGCGGCCGGCCACGAGACGACGATCTCGCTGATCGTCAACGCCGTGGTCAACCTCTCCACCCACCCCGAGCAGCGCGCCCTGGTGCTGTCCGGCGCGGCCGACTGGTCGGCGGTGATCGAGGAGACCCTGCGCTGGTCCACCCCGTCCTCGCATGTGCTGATCCGGTTCGCGACCGAGGACGTGCCGGTCGGCGACAAGGTGCTCCCGGCCGGGGACGCGCTGATCGTGTCGTACGCCGCGATCGGCCGCGACGAGCACGCCCACGGCCCGACCGCCGGGGAGTTCGACATCACCCGGGAGAGCCGGAACCGGCACATCTCCTTCGGCCACGGCCCCCACGTCTGCCCCGGCGCCGCGCTGTCCCGTCTGGAGGCCGCGGTCGCCCTTCCCGCGCTGTACGCCCGCTTCCCCGGCCTGGACCTGGCGGTGCCCGCGAGCGAGCTGCGCCACAAGCCGGTCGTCACCCAGAACGACCTGTACGAACTCCCGGTACGGCTGGGTTCCTGACCGGCCCCGGAGCGTTGCTTGACTTCGAGAGCGCTCCAACTCGTAGCGTCACAGACGTACGGCGCACGAGGGCATGCCCCTCGTGTGCCGTACACGACGACCGTCGAGTGTGCAGGAAAGGCTGGGACATCGCATGCAAAAGCGCAGTCTGCGGGATCTACAGGTGTCGGCCATCGGCCTCGGGTGCATGGGCATGTCCGCCTTCTACGGCGCCGCCGACCGCGAGGAAGGCATCGCGACCATCCGGCGGGCCCTCGAGCTGGGGGTCACCTTTCTCGACACCGCGCAGATGTACGGCCCGCTGACCAACGAGTCGCTGGTCGGCGAGGCGATCCGGGGGCATCGCGACGAGTATGTGATCGCCACGAAGTTCAACTACCGGATGGACGACGCGGTGCCGGGCGACATCAGCACCGTCGGCCCGCAGGACGGCTCGGCCGAGCATGTCCGCGCTTCCGTGCACGGCTCGCTGGAGCGGCTCGGCACGGACCACATCGACCTCTACTACCAGCACCGGGTCGACCCGGACGTGCCGATCGAGGAGACGGTCGGCGCGCTGGGCGAGCTGGTCGCCGAGGGCAAGGTGCGGTACATCGGGCTGAGCGAGGCGAGCGCGGAGACCATCCGGCGGGCCCACGCGGTGCATCCGGTCACCGCGGTGCAGAGCGAGTACTCGCTGTGGACGCGGGACGTGGAGGCCGAGGTGCTGCCCGCCTGCCGGGAGCTGGGCATCGGCTTCGTGCCGTACTCGCCGCTCGGCCGTGGCTTCCTCGCCGGCCGCTTCGACTCGCCGGAGCAGCTGGACAAGGACGACTGGCGGCGCGAGAACCCCCGCTTCGCCGACGCCAACCTGGCGGCGAACCTGCGGCTCGCGGCGAAGGTGAAGGAGATCGCCGCGGAGAAGGACGTCACCCCGGCCCAGCTGGCGATCGCCTGGGTGCTGGCGCAGGGGGAGGATCTGGTGCCCATCCCGGGGACCAAGCGGCGGGAGTACCTGGAGCAGAACGCCGCCGCCGGGACGGTGCGGCTCAGCGCGGAAGAGCTGGCGCGGATCGATGCCGAGCTGCCGGCCGCGGCGGGTGAGCGGTACGACGAGGCCGGGATGCGCACCGTGAACCGCTGAGGCCTCCTGGGGTGGACCCGGATCCTGTGAGCAAGCACACGCTCGGCCCAAGTCGCTTACGGGCGGAGGTATTTGGGGCTTGCGCAGACCCGGCGGAGGGCAGGGTGGCGACCACTGTGGGGCTTCGTCTGCCACCATGGTCGGCGCCCTGACCAAGGCGGCCCGGACGTGCAGTGCAGCCGGTTCTACGCGGCTCGCCGGTCCCTTCCCCGAGTGTCTCTGGCGAGTACCCCGCTGTGTCCGCTGCCCCTGCCCTGCCCACGTCCGCGCCCACACCCGCGCCCCGCTCCGCATCCGCCTCGCGTTCGCCCTGGCGCTCCCTGCGGCATCGCGGCATGCGCTGGTGGTCGGCGGCGAACTTCGTCTCCAACGCCGGTACGTGGATGCAGCTCACGGTGCAGAACCTGCTGGTGCTGCACATCACCGGCTCGGCCGCGGCGACCGGGCTGTCGATGTCCGTGCAGGCGGCGCCCGCGCTCTTCGTGAGCCTGCTGGGCGGCGCGGCCGTGGACCGCTGGCCCCGGAAGCTGACGGTCACCGTCAGCCAGGCCCTGCTCGGCGCGGTGGCCTTCGTCACGGCGCTGCTGGTGGCGCTGGACCGGATCGACATGCCGGCGCTGCTGGTGCTGGCCGCCGTGACCGGTGTCATCGCCACCGTGGACGGACCGGCGTGCGCGCTGCTCGGCAACGATCTCGTGCCGGTGGAGGACGTGCCGTCCGCGATCGGCGTGGGCGCCCTCGTGCACAGCGCGGGCCGGCTCGCCGGTACGGCGCTCGCGGGCGTGACCGTCGGTTTCCTCGGCACGGGCGCCGCGTATGCCGCCAACGGGGTGTCGTTCCTGTTCGTGGCGTCGGTGGTACCGTTCCTGCGGCCCGTCCGCGGGGGTGCCGGGCAGTCGGCGGCCGAGGCGTCGGCCGTACCGGCGCCCGCGGAGATGACCGTACGGGAGGGGCTGCGCTTCTTCGTGCGCCGGCCGCGGCTGGTGGCCCTCGCCGGCATCACCGGGCTCAGCTCGGTCTTCGGCCGCAACTACGGCCTGACCCTGGCCGTCCTCGTCACCGGGCCGCTCGCGGGCGGAGCCGGGGCGTTCGGCACGGTCTCCACGGTGCTGGCCGTCGGCGGGATCCTCGGCGCGGTCCTCGGCGCCCGGCTGCGCCGGCCGTCCGTGCGGACCGTGGGCCTGCTCGCCGCCGCGGGCGCGCTGCTCCAGGTGGTGGCGGGGCTGTCGCCGTCGCTGGCGGTGCTGCTGGTGCTGGTGCTGCCGATGGCCGTCGTGGAGTCGGTCTCGGACACCGCCGGTACGGCCGTGCTCCAGACCGATCCGCCCGCGCATCTGCGGGGCCGGGTGCTCGGGGTGTGGAGCAGCGTCGGCACGGTGTGGAGTCTCGGCGGGCCGCCGGCGCTGGGTCTGCTCATGGAGTGGGCGGGGGCCCGGGGCGCGCTGGTCGCGGGGGGTCTGGTGATCGCCGGGTCGATCGGCGCGGGGCTGCTGGTCCGGCGCCGCCGGGAGGCGCTGCCGGTGGCCCCGCTGACCACGCGGGACGGCGATCTGACCGGCCGGGAAGCACTGGGCACGGCCGCCTGACCGACCTCCTCGTCCTTGCGCGACCGGCCTGACCGACCTCCTCGTCCTTGCGCGACCGGCCTGACCGACCTCCTCGTCCTTGCGCGGTCGACCTGACCGGCCTCTTCGTCGTTGCGCGGCGGGCCTGACCGACCTCTCAGCCCCGCCGCCCATCGTCGGACCCGCCTCTCGGGCCCCGTCCAGGCGGTCTGATCGGCCCCTCAGCCCTCCCCCGTCGGCAGGTGGTAGACGTGGAAGGCCTGGCCGATCACCGGTTGGGCCACGTTGCGGACCCGGACGCCGCCGCTGGTCATGCCGTGTTCGGTGCCGGCGTGGGCATGGCCGTGCACGGCGAGGTCGGCGCCAGCGGTGTCGATCGCCTCGGCGAGCAGATAGCTGCCGAGGAAGGGGTAGATCTCCGGGGGCTCGCCGGCCAGGGTGTCCGGCACCGGGGAGAAGTGGGTCAGAGCGATCCGGACGTCGCAGCCCCACTCGTCCAGCTCCTTCAGCGCGCCGTACAGACCGTCGGCGCACCGCCGGGTGTGGCGGACGAACTCCTTCATCAGCGGCTCGCCGAACTCCCCGGCGCAGCGTCCGACGAAGCCTCCGCCGAATCCCTTGGTCCCGGCGACCCCGATCGTGGCCCCGTCGGCGGCGACGGCGACGGCCTGCCCTTCCAGGACATGGGCGCCGGCGTCCCGGAGGATCGCGCTGACCTCCTCGGGCCGCTCGTCGTGGTGGTCGTGGTTGCCCAGGACGGCGACGACCGGGACACCGAGGTCCTTGATCTCCCGGGCGACGACCCGGGCCTCCTCCGTGGTGCCGTGCCGGGTCAGGTCGCCGGCGAGCAGCAGGATGTCCGCGCACTCGGGCAGCCTCTCGAAGGAGGGGCGCAGCGCGCCCTGGCTCTCGGGGCCCATGTGGATGTCGCCGACGGCCGCGACGCGGATCATGTCAGGTCCTCCCCGTGGTCGGGCGAGGAGGTGCCGGCGACCATGAGGTCGCAGTGCACCGGATGCCCTGCCAGCTCCTCGCGGGCCATGTGCAGAATCTCGTCCCGGCACTGGGTGGAGGGCACCGTGCCGGTGAGCAGTACGGCGTCGCCGCGCAGTTCCAGCCGTACGCCGAGCTCGCCGAGCGGTCCGGCGGCCAGGTGGTCGGCGAGGTGGGCGACGCGGTAGTCCAGGTTCCCGGCCTCCGGCGGGGGCGACGGGCTTGCCTCGGTCATGGCTGCCCCTCCTGGGGGTCGATGACGTTCAGCTGTTCGAGCAGGAAGAGAAAGGCGGCCGGCATGGGCTGCCCGCCGCAGGCGGCCCGTACCTCGTCCCAGTCGACCTTCTCGCGGACGGCGCGGGCCACGGGCAGCACCGCCCCGAAGTCGCAGTAGTGCTCCGAGAAGGCGCTGAGCAGGCTGTGGATCAGATCGGTCGGGGACAGCACGGGCATCAGCACGGAGTCGACCGGCAGGACGTGGGCGCGGGCGAGCAGGTCCTTGCTGACCGGCTGGTGGGCCAGCGCGAAGATGATGTCGACGTTCGCACCCCGGCAGGTGGTCTTGATCAGCCAGTCCTCCGGCGGGGTGCGGATGGGCAGGCCGGCCTCGCGCAGGGTGGCGGCCACCGCCTCGGCGTCCTCGGGCAGGACGCAGAAGTCCGCGTCGTGCTGGAGGTAGCGGCTGCCGCCGTGGGCGTAGACGGCCACGCTGCCGGCCAGGGCGAAGGGGTGGCCGGCCCGTTTGAGGAGCGCGCCGATCTGCTTGGCGGCCTCCAGGATGGCCTGGCTGCGGTCGTGCGGCAGGTCCGGGGTGTCCGGCGGGGGTGCGGCCGACCGGTCGGGCCCGTCCGCGGCGAGGCGGAGTTCGGTGACCTCCGGACGCCGGACCGGCGCGGACTCCTCCCCGTTGTGTGTCATGGGTTCTCCATTCACGGCACTCTGCGGCCCCGCACGGCCGGGGCCGCTCCGGGGAGGTACGGGTACCCGGCGGGCCCGCACCGACACGGCGCGCACGGGTGGCAGAGGGAGCGGCACGCGCGGGGCGAGTGGCCGGGCGCCGGGGCCGGGAGCAGGCTGGAAGGCATGAGGCCCCGCGCGCTGCTGCTGTTCCCGGTGGTGCTCATCGTGGTGATCACCGCGGTGGATATGCAGGCGCCGGTCAATGTCCATCTCGGCCCGGCCCTGGTGATCGCGCCCGCGCTGACGCTGTCGTTCGCCGGGCCGCGGACCACCGCGGCCATCGGGGGGCTCGCGCTGGCCGCGCAGATCCTGATCGGTCTCACCCATGGCGGGGTGAGCACCGAGAACCACGTCGTGCAGATCATCACGCTCGCGGTGCTGACGATCCTGCTGGTGGTCTACGGCGCGCTGCGCGAGCGCCGGCAGGCGCAGCTGGCGCAGGTCCGTACGGTCGCGGAGGCCGCTCAGCACGTGCTGATGTGGCCGCTGCCCGAGCAGATCGGCCCGCTGCGGATCGCCTCGATCTATCTGGCCGCCGAGGACGAGGCGCAGATCGGCGGTGACCTGTACGCGGCGACCCGGAGCGACAACGCCGTCCGGGTCATGATCGGCGATGTGCGGGGCAAGGGCCTGCCGGCGATCGGGGAGGCGGCGCTGCTGCTCGGCGCGTTCCGGGAGAGTGCGCACCGGCGGATCACCCTGGCGGAGCTGGCCGCCGTACTGGAGCAGAGCATCACCCGGTACGCGGCCGATCTGGACACCCCGGAGGAGATGGGCGAGCGGTTCGCCACCACGCTGCTGGTGGAGATCCCGGACCGGGATCCGGTGACCCGGATGACCAGCTGCGGTCATCCGCCGCCGCTGCTGCTGAGCCCGGGCCATGTGGTGACCGTGCCGAGTCTGCATCCGTCGCCGCCGCTCGGGGTGGAGGCGAGCGACGAGCACACGCTGGACGTGTTCTCCTTCGAGCCGGGTGACACGCTGCTGCTGTACACCGACGGGGTGGTGGAGGCGCGGGACACCCAGGGGCGGTTCTATCCGCTCGCGGACCGGGTGGCCCGGTGGACGGAGGAGAGTCCCGAGGCGCTGATGCACCATGTGCGGCGGGATCTACTGCTGCATGTCGGCGGCCGGCTGGACGACGACGCCGCGCTGATCGCGCTGCACCGCACCCGGGTCGAGCGGCGCCGCCATCACGGCCGCGCGAGTAACCACGGCGCCGAACCCGAGGCGTGAAAACGGGTCGACCGGCAGGGGCGGACGCACCTTTCCGGTCATCCTGTTCCGTCCGTGCCACCGAACCCGGCGGTCACTGCCGTGCAAGGAGACACTTCGGGGCGCGGAGGCGGGGCGGAGTCCGGCCATTTCCGTATCGGAAGACCCAAGAGATGGTTGTGATTCGGTAAAGCCGTTCCTTAGTCTGCCGCCGCACCGGACGACACAGGCCGGACGCTCCTTCTGCTGAAGGGCACCCGGCCTGTCCGGTGCGAAGTACACCGCGCGGCCACGGCTTTGGCGGGCAGGGCCGCAGCGGCAGACGACTCACGCAACCAGTCCCACGGAGGATACCGTGACCCACCCCAACCGGCTACGCTCCGCCATCGGCTCCCCCGGCACCACGCCCCTGATCGGCGTGTTCGACATGTTCTCCGCGTCGGTCGCGGCGCAGCACTACGACGGGATGTTCGTCTCCGGGTTCGGCTTCGCCGCCTCCCACTACGGCCTGCCGGACATCGGCTTCATCGCCTGGCCGGACATCGTCGGCTTCGTGCAGCGCCTGCGGCTGGCGTTCCCGCGCCAGCACCTGCTCGTGGACATCGACGACGGCTACGTCGACCCGGAGACCGCGTGCCACGTCGTACAGAGCCTGGAGGCGGCCGGCGCCTCCGGGGTCATCCTGGAGGACCAGAAGCGGCCCCGGCGGTGCGGGCACGTGGACGGCAAGCAGGTGCTGCCGCTGGAGGAGTACCTGGAGAAGCTCGACATGGTGCTGTCGGCGCGCCGGGAGCTGGTCGTGGTCGCCCGCACCGACGCGACCGAGGAGGACGAGATCCTGCGCCGGGCCAAGGCGCTGGCCGCGACCGACGCCGATGTCGTCCTCGTGGACGGGGTGCGCAGCGTCGACTGGATCCACAAGGTGCGGCGCGTCATCGGCGACAAGCCGCTGCTGTTCAACCAGATCGCCGGCGGCAAGTCGCCCCGGCTGTCGCTGGGCGAGCTGTCCGAACTCGGCGTCGACGTCGCCATCTACAGCACCCCGTGCCTGTTCGCGGCGCAGACCGCCATCGACCGGGCCCTGCTGGAGCTGAAGGAGGCGGACGGCCGGCTGCCGCGGACCGGACCGGACAGTGTCGGTGTCGCGGAGTGCCTGGCGCTGCTGGAGCGGAACATCAGCCGCCACCACGAGCACGTTCCGGTCTGACGCCCGCGGGCGGCCCCGGCACCCGGGGCCGCCTGCGCATCCCGGCTGCCGGTGTGCCGTGGGCCCGGCCGGTGAGCCCTTGCCGCGCCCCCGCTTCCCCTGGGGGCGCGGCCGAGCGGCACGGCGGGCGTGGGCCCCGCCTCGAGTGGGGCGGGGCGGGACCGCACGCCCGCGGTCAGCGGACCGGCTTCAGGTCGGTGATCTTCAAGGTCTTCAGGTCGGACTGGACGTCGATCCGGCTGACCTCGGCGTGCGGCCCGTCGCTCCAGGTCAGGGTGACCCGGCTGGTGGCGTGCCCGGCGGCGGAACCGGTGTAGGCGACCTGCCACTTCACCGGCACGTTCTGGGCGAACAGCACGCCGTCGGCGTGCTCCTTGCGCTCGAAGGTGGCGACCTTGTGCTGCGCGGCGGTGGAGAGGTAGAAGGCGCGCAGTGCCTTGGCGGCGGGGCTGGCGGACGTGTCATCGGTGGCCCAGACGGCGTCGATGTAGGCGCCGTAGAAGTCGGCGACGTGCTGGGTGGCGTTGCGCGCGTCGCCCTGGGCGGAGTGGGCGACCGCGGCGTGGGCGGGCCGGCTCTCGGTGGTCCTTGCGAGCGCCGGTGTCACGGCGGTCAGGGCCAGGCCGGCGGTGAGGGCGGTGGCGGTGAGCAGGGTCTTGCGGCTGGGCATGGACATGTTTCTGTTCCCCCGTGATACGTCGCGACCGGGTCGCTCCCGGCCGTCGGCGGAACCTAAGACCGTATTTCCACGAGCCCGGTTGCGTCGCTTTTCGGCCTCACATCTCCTTGCGCAGCGCCTCGAGGAGGGGCTCGGTGCGGCGGGCGGGCTCGGCCTGGGCGCCCAGCCGGTCCAGCGCCTCGCGGTACACCACGACCTCGTCGGCCTTGTCCAGATAGACCGCGCCGACCAGCCCGCTGAGGTAGACGACGTCGGGCAGTTCGCGGGCGCGGAACCGGAAGAGGTGGTAGGCGCCGGCGGTCAGCGCGGGATGCGGTCCGTTGGCGAACGGCATGAGTTGCAGGGTGACATGGGGCAGCCGGCCGACGTCGATGAGATGGCCGATCTGCGCCCGCATCACCTCGGGGCCGCCCACCGGCCGGCGCAGCGCGGTCTCGTCCATCACCACCCACAGCCGCGGCGGCCCTTCCCGGGCCAGCAGCCGCTGCCGGCGCAGCCGCAGTGCCAGCCGGCGTTCCGTCTCCTCCGCCGGCGCGTGCGGATGACTGGCGGTCAGCAGGGCGCGGGCGTAGTCCTCGGTCTGCAACAGGCCGTGCACGAACTGGTTCTCGTACGCGCGGATCTGCAACGCCGCCTGTTCCAGGCTGAGATAGGCGGCGAACCAGTCGGCCATCACATCGCGGTACGTGTGCCACCAGCCGCGTTTGTTGGCCTCGCGCACGGACTCGAGAAAGGTGTCGATCTCCCCCTGGTCGGTGACGCCGTAGACCCGGAGCAGTTTCTCGGCGTCCGCGAGCCGCAGCCGGGCCACCTTCGCGGCCTCCATGCGGCGGATCGTGGAGTGGCTGACGCCGATGGCCGTGCCCGCCTCGGCGTAGCTGAGGCCGGCCCGGTTGCGCAGTTCCTCCAGCCGGCGGCCGAGGATCATGCGCAGGACGGACGGGGCACCGCCCCAGTCGGTCTCCGCGGTCATGCCCCAACCCCCTCACCGGTGTCAGGCTCAGCCTGCCACGCGACCGCGCCCGTCGGTGATGCGATCGCGTCCTGGCTGAAGCATGCATGTGGCTATTTGCAAATTTCAACTTGCTGGTTGCGGTCTGTTGTTGGCTGGTGTCAGAGTGGATGCACTGCTCCGGCCGGCCAGGAGCAGGCGAGCGGCCGGCAGAACCCGACACCCCGAGTTCACCCCCACTCCGCACGGCCCGGACCGAAACCCCCGCACGCGAGGCCGGACGAAAGGCGCACAGCGATGGCTCTGCCCTCCCTCCACCGACCGTACGGACCACCCGGAGGCGAGCGCCTCGGTCGACTCCCTGGGCCCTCCGGCCTCGACCGGCTCGCCTCCGGGGCCCCGCGCCCCGGCCCGGCCGCCGCCCGGGCGGTGCCGGCGAAGCTGCGCGCGGACGCGGTGTTCGCCGCCTCCGAGCCGGTCACCGACACGGTGGCGCACACGGCCGGCAGCGGCCGGGACATGCCGTCCATACCCGACCGGGCGGTGGCGCCGGCGACGCGCAGCTGACCACCCCGCCCGGCGCGCCGGGCCCGCACGGCTCGACCACGACCCCGCCGTACCGCGGGGCGGTTCCGCGGCATCACCGGCGTCTCCACCCCCGTACCGGCACGGCGCGGCATCCGCCCCGCCCCGGACCGGGACCATCCCCCCACTCCTGCGAAGGATCTCCATGCACCGCATCACCCCTGTCTCCGGATCGGCCGCCGACCCGTCCTGGACCAGCCGGCCCAAGCCCGGCTCGCAGGAGCGGGTCGGCTGATCCGCACGCGCCGGGCTCCCCGCACGCCCCCGCCGTCCCGATCCCCGGTAGATTCACCGCCGGTGCGGGAAGTCCGTGCCCGACGGCGGTCCGTCATCCGTACGGGTTCCGGGTCGCCGCGTTCACCGTTCGGCCGGGGGCATTCGTGGTGTGGTCGCTCATCCGCCGGGTGCGGTCGAGGTCCGCGCTGCCGGTCCCGGGGCGATGCGGGCCGGACCGGCATGTCCTGGCCACGGAGCGGCTGTTGCTGTTCACGCCGCGCCACCGGCTCGACGTGGCGGCGGTGCTCGCCGCGAGCGCGGACGCCGAGGCCCAGCGCTGGCTCGGCACCCGCGCGGACCAGGTACTGCCCGACCCGGCCGGCCGGCGCTCGCTGCTCGCGTGGCGGCCCGCCGGGGACGACGGCCGCAGGCTGCCGCGGCAGCTGGCCGTGCCGTATGTCCCGGACCGCAGCGGGGCGTTGCTGCTGGTCTGCGTCCGCAGCTCCGACCTGAGCTATGCCGGAGGGCTCGAACTCGACCCGGACCGGGGCGAGATGGGCGGCTGGCTGGCGCCGGGCTTTCGCGGCCAGGGGCTGGGCGCGGAGTTGTTCGGCGCCGGCGCGGTCCTCGCCCACACCCACGCCGGACTGGCCCGGATACGGGCCGGCGCCGAACCGGGGAACGCCGCGAGCCTGGGCGCCCTGGTCCGCGCCGGTTTTGTGCCGGACACCGGGCCGCCCCGGCACACCCTGCCCGACGGCCGGGTGGTGGACGCGGTCTGGGTACGGCACGACAGCACGGCGGTCCGCCACTGCCGCTGACCGGCACCTGCCGCCGAGCAACCGGAGACAACCGCCCCCGCCGGCAGGAGCAGCCGCCTCCTCAACGACAACCAACCGCCCTCTCAGCGAGAACACCCATCCTCCTCGACCACGGAGACCCGACGTGACAGACACCGGATTCAGCCCGGACCGGATCGACACCAGCAAGCCGCACTCCGCCCGCATGTACGACTGGTTCCTGGACGGCAAGGACCACTACCCGGTGGACACCGAGGCGGCGGAGCAGGTGCTGGCGTTCTATCCGGGCGCCAAGGACACGGCCTGGGCCAACCGCGAGTTCATGCACCGGGCCGCCCGCTTCGTCGCCCGCCAGGGCGTCGACCAGTTCCTGGACGTGGGCACCGGCATCCCCACCGAGCCGAACCTGCACCAGGTCGTCCAGTCCGTCGTGCCGGCCGCCCGGGTGGTGTACGCGGACAACGACCCGATCGTGCTGCGGCACGCCGAGGCCCTGCTCCAGGGCACCCCGGAGGGCCGTACCGCCTATGTGCACGCCGATGTCCGCGAGCCGGAGCAGATCGTGGCGTTCGCCCGCGAGCATCTGGACCTGACCCGGCCCGTGGGACTGTCGCTGGTCGCGCTGCTGCCGTTCGTGACGGACGAGCACGACCCGTGGGGTGTCGTACGCACGCTGCTGGACCCGCTGCCGTCGGGCAGCTACCTGATGCTGTCCCACGGCGGCTCGGACCTGTTCGACCCGGAGGTGTGGGAGCGGATCGACGCCGTGTACCGCTCCGGGGGCACCCCGGTGCGGTTGCGGTCGCACGCCGAGGTTCTGCGGTTCTTCGACGGTCTGGAGCTGTGCGAGCCGGGTGTCGTCCCGGCCACCGACTGGCACCCGGAGCCGGACATGCGGATCCGCGTGCAGCAGCCGCTGTACGGGGGCGTGGCCCGCAAGCCCTGACCGCCGGTCCGGCGGCACTTCACCCGGGCGGCGCGGTGGGTGCGTCGGCGCCCTGACGCCGCCCGGCCACCCGCTGCCGGTCCGGCCAGCGCACGTCGTAGGCCCAGCCGAGGCGTTCGAACCAGCGGATCAGCCGGGCGCTCGCGTCCAGTTGGCCGGTGAGCACACCGTGCCGGGCGCTGGTGGGGTCGGCGTGATGGAGGTTGTGCCAGGACTCGCCGAAGGACAACGGCGCCAGCCACCAGACGTTGCCCGAGCGGTCCCGGCTGCGGAAGGGCCGGGCGCCGGTGACATGGCAGATGGAGTTGACCGACCAGGTCACATGGTGCACCAGGCAGATGCGGACCAGCCCGGCCCAGAAGAACGCGGTGAGCGCGCCCTGCCAGGACCGGGTCAGTACGGCACCGAGCAGGGCCGGCAGGGCGATCGAGGCGAGGACCAGCAGCCCGAACCGCCGGGAGATCAGCATCAGCGCGCGGTCCCGGACGAGGTCGGGGGCGTACTGCCGGGGTGAGGCGTGCTCGGTCTCGAAGAGCCAGCCGACATGGGCGTGGAGCATGCCCTTGGCGAGGGCGCGGGGTGTGCGGCCGTAGCGCCAGGGCGAGTGCGGGTCGCCGTCCCGGTCGGAGAACTTGTGGTGCTTGCGGTGGTCGGCCACCCAGGTGATCAGCGGGCCCTGCACAGCCAGGCTGCCGGCGAGGGCGAGCGCGATCCTGAGCGGCCTGCGTGCCTTGAACGAGCCGTGGGTGAAGTGCCGGTGGAAGCCGACCGTGATGCCGAGCCCGCTGACCAGGTAGCAGACGACGGCGAGCACGAGGTCGACCGGGCCGAGCCCGTGCCGCCAGGCCAGCGGCACGGCGGCGAGCAGGGCGAGGAAGGGTACGGCGACGAGGACGCCGACCATCAGCTGCTCACCGGTGGGCCAGGAGCGTGTGCCGCCTGCCAGGGAGGTGGATTCCGAGGACATGGATACCTTTTCCGGGATCGGGTCTACTGGTCGGCGGCGGTGAAGGCGAGGACGGCGTTCTGGCCGCCGAAGCCGAAGGAGTTGCTGAGGGCGGCTCGTATCCGGTGCGGGCGGGGGGCCTTGGCGACGACGTCGAGGTCCATCGCGGGGTCGGGTGTGTCCAGGTTGGCCGTGGGCGGGATCAGCTGATGGCGCAGGGTCAGCACCGTGCAGGCGGCCTCGATGGCGCCGGCGCCGCCGATGGCGTGCCCGATGGCGCCCTTGACCGCGGTGACCGGTGGCGGCCGGCGGAAGACCTGGTGCAGCGCGTTGTGCTCGGCCGCGTCTCCCTGCGGGGTGGCGGTGCCGTGCGCGTTGACGTGGTCGATGTCCTCGGCGGCGAGTCCGGCGTCGGCGAGGGCGCCGCGGATGGCGTGGGCGGCGCCGTCGCCGCCGGGGTGCGGGGCGGTGAAGTGGTGGGCGTCGCAGGAGGCGCCGAACCCGGCGAGCAGGGCGGCGGGGCGTGCGCCGCGGGCGCGGGCGTCCGTGGTGCGCTCCAGGACGAGCACGGCCGCGCCCTCGCCGAGGACGAAACCGTCGCGGTCGCGGTCGAACGGGCGGGAGGCGTTCTCCGGGCTGTGGGAGCGGCGGGACAAAGCACGCATCTGGGCGAAGCAGGCGGCGGTCATCCGCAGCCGGGCCGACTCGCTGCCGCCGGCCAGGACCAGGTCGCAGTGGCCGGACAGCAGCCAGTCGCGGGCGACGCCGATCGCGCTGGTGCCGGAGGCGCAGGCGGTGCTGACGACCATGTTGGGGCCGCGGGCGCCGAGGTCGAGGGCGATCTCGGCGGCGGCCATGTTGGGGACGCTGCGCGGCAGGGCCAGCGGTGAGACGCGTTCGGGTGTGTGCTCGGCAAGCCGGTCGAACTCGGCCTGCCAGCTCTGCATGGACCCGGTGCCCACGCCCATCACCACGCCGACGCGCGTGTCGTCCCAGGTGTCCGGGGTGAGCCCGGCGTCGGCGGCGGCCTCCCGGGCGGCGAGCAGCGCGAAGGTGGTGAACCGGTCCAGTCGGCGGGCCAGCCGGTGGCCGAGTGCTCCGGTCGCGTCCAGCTCGGGCACCTGGCAGGAGAACGCCACGGGCAGCCCGGCCAGGGCGGGGTCGGCGGTGGCGGTGGAGAGCCCGGCGCACAGCCCGGCCCAGGCCGCCTCGCGGCCGACGCCCGCCGGGGTGACCAGTCCCAGTCCGGTGACGGCGACGGGGGCGCGCCCCGCGCGGCGTTGTGCTGTCACGAGCTGCATGGACCGTGATTATTCGGGCTCCCGGTGCCGGTCCCGGGCCGCCACAACTCGATCGGTCCAGACGGAGGGCGCGCTGCCACCCGGATGCGCGAATCTCGTTGACGAACGGTCAGTGCCGGTCGACGGTGGCCGGGTGGATTCTGTGTCCCGTCCGAGCGTGTTGCGGTCGGTGATACTGCGTGGGGTCCCCGGGCCGCCCGGCTCTGCGTACGGAGAGCCGGGCGGCTGGTGGGGGCGTCAGAAGCCCACGGCTCCCCAGGAGTGAGCGGTGTAGTCACCCGGCCCGAATTCCCAGCCGGCCATGACGCTGTTGAGGTAGTGGTCCTGGGTGTAGAAGCCCCTGTTCAGACCGTAGTGGAAGAACGGGGTGAGGCTGCCGGACCACCAGCCGGACCTGTTCCTGTCCAGGAAACTGAGGGTGTGGCCGCCGTTGCTCCAGGTGTACTCGTAGATGTCCCAGCTGCGGCCGCCCAGGCTGACGTTGGTCGCGGCCGGGACCGCGTTGCCGTTCGCGTCGTAGTGGTCGGCCAGTGGCTTGGCGTTGTACCAGTTGAGCCAGATCATCAGCTCGGTCTTGGAGTTGCGGTCGGTCGGCGCGGGGTAGGGGTCGATGAAGATGTCGTACGTGGCGTCGTAGTACGAGCCGGACTTCGGGTAGGCGGACTGGCTGAACCAGGTGGTGTTGTTGGGGCTGACGTCGCGGATCTTCTTGGGGAGTGTGGTCACCGGGGACGTCCAGCCCCAGTCCTTGCCGTTGACCATGGCGACGAAGCCGGTGCCGGTCGAGGAGTTCACGCCCCAGTTGTTGTCGTCGCTGTACCACGTCGAGGCGTTGCCGCCGGTCGCGTAGTACTTGAACCAGTACGTCGAAGACGCTGCCGCTGCCGAGTTCGGCAGGGCGCAGACGAGAGCGAGAGCCGCAAGAAGCGCGGCCCAGCCGATACGGAATTTCATCAGCCCTCCGGAATGTGTGCTGGGTGGGGGATCACACAGGAGGGGAGAAATCGGTCGTCCTGCCGTGGGGGCAGGGCTACGTCGGTCTCCCCCTCGGGACGGGAGGTGCGGAGCGAGGCGGCCGGGAGCCGAACCTCACCGGGGATCGCCGTAGACGACTCCGCGGCCGTTGGTCCCGAAGTAGACGCGGCCGAAGACCCGGGGGTCTCCGGTCATGGTGTTGCCGGTCCAGGCGTACTGGTGGCGGTCGTCGTTGATGCGGGTCCAGCTCCGGCCCGCGTCGTCGGACCGGAAGATGCCGCGCACTCCGCGGATCTTGGAGCTGGTGTACACGGCGGGGTACGTGGCGCCGGGTGCGGCCTTGCCGAATCCGACGACGTCGCCCTCGTCCACCGCGTCGAACCTGGTGAAGGACGTTCCGGAGTCGGTCGAGCGCCACAGCCCGTACGGTGTGGGGGTGGTTGGCTTGTCGGTGCCGCCGGCCAGCCAGATGTCGCCCTCGTGGCCCGGTACCGGCTTGAACCGGACGTTCCCCGCGGTGGGCAGACCGGTCGCCGCCGTGGCCGTGAAGCTCTTGCCGCCGTCCGTGCTGACGTAGAAGACGCCGGAGTCGTAGGCGTAGAACGTCGCCGGGTTCACCCGGTCGGAGCGTACGGGGGCCCCGGCCGGCAGCCCCTTCGAAGCCGTCCAGGTCGCTCCGTGGTCGTCGGACCAGCTGACCGGCGCTCCGGCCGGGGACCAGACGATCCGCCTGCCGTCGGCGCTGATGGCGACGGCCTGGTCATCGACTCCGGGCCCGGTGACGCCGGACGGCTCACTGCGCGACGGCGTCCAGGTGCCGCCGCTGTCGGTGGAGATGGCGAAATGCTGGGTCCAGCCGCTGGTGGGGTTGCCGACCCGCACGATGGTGTGCGGCGCCAGCTCCGCGAAGTCCAGGGCCGGGGTGCCGCCGAAGGTCGGGCTGTCGTACATCTTCGGCGCCCTGCGGAGATCCGTGTGCCGGAAGCCGCCGACATCGCCCACGCCGGAGAAGACGTGCGCGGGGCCCACGGGCGGGCTGATCACACACGTGACGGCGGTTTCCTCCAGCCCCCGGGCCCGCACGGAGAGGTGCACCGTGCCGCCGCGGTCCCAGTCGGTCAGGTTGTCCGAGCCGTAGATGGTGGCGCCGGTCCCGTACAGGAAGCGGTCGGAGTCGAAGGGGTCGATCTGCACCGACTCCATCATCCAGCCCAGCTTGGGAGCCATCTCCGGCAGCGACGGCGAGGCGTTCCAGGTCAGCCAGGGGGCGTCGGAGATGTCGATGTCGTAGCGCAGGGTGCGCTCGGAGTTCGCGCCCAGGTCCCATATGCGGGTCCAGCTCGCGCCGCCGTCGGTGGAGCGGAACAGGAGGCAGTCGGGGTACCACTTGACCTGGGTGGACACCATCAGGGTGGCCGGGTTCTGCCGGTCGATGGTCAGACCGCTGTATCCGTACTGGTTGTCGTCGCTGGTGGACGGGACCGGGCTGATGCGGGTCCAGGTGTCGGTGGCGGTGTCCAGCTTCCACACGTCGCCCTTGGACCCGTCGTACGGGCCGGCGGTGTTGCTGGTCGCCAGGTACAGATAGCCGCCGACGTGGTCGAAGACCGCGTGGTGCGGGATGAAGCCGGTGGGCTGCCCGGGGACGCGTTCCCAGGTCGCGCCCGCGTCGGTCGACCGGTACAGGATGTTGTCCTTGTCGGCGACGGTGACGTAGATGGTCCGGGTGGCCCTGCCCGCTCTGCCGGTGCGCCTGTCGAAGACGACCTGGAGCACGCCCAGGTTGTCGCCGTTGTAGCCGTCGGGGTCGGTGGGGTCGATGACGAAGTTGCCCGCGTTGGGGAAGCTCGTCACCTTCGCGAAGGACTTGCCGTAGTCGGTGCTGCGCCACAGTCCGTGGCCCCCGCGCACTCCCAGGTAGAGGATCCTGTTGCGGTTCGGGTCGATGACCAGCCGCTCGCCGATGCCCCGGCCGGGCATGTTGCCACCCAGCCGGAACGGAAGGGGAGTCGTCTTCCAGGTGCGGCCGCGGTCGGTCGAGCGCAGGATCGCCGCCATGCTCGGGTCCCATTCGGGCATGGTGTAGGTGCCCGCCGCCAGGTAGACGCGGTCCGGGTCGACCTCGTCGGTGGCGATGCTGATGATGCCGGTGTGTCCGTACTCGTCCCAGCCGATCCAGTCGGTGAGCGGGATCCACCGCTGGGATGCCCTGTCGAGCCGGTAGGCGCCGCCGATGTCGGTACGGGCGTACACCAGTCCGGGTTCGCGCTGGTTGAAGACGATGCCGGGGACGAAACCGCCGCCGACTATTTCCGCGTTACGGAAGGTGTAGGGCGTGTGTCCGACCCTCCCTGACGCACGGGTGGACGCGGCGGAGGCGGTGGAAGGGGCGAGCACAGGGAGAGCGGCCGCGGCCGTGCCGACGGCCAGCAGTCCTCGCCGGGAGAGGCGCGGGGCAGGGTGCATGGCGGGTCCTGGCCTTTCGGGTGCGGGTCCGTAGGTGCGGCGCTTCGCTTTCGTGGTCCGACCGGCGGGCGGCCGACGCCGAGGCGTCCGGTGGCCTGACGTCGGGAGGGGCGGAAGCAATGCGAATCGATGCGCTTCGACGTTCGGTGACAGTAGGACCGCGCAACCGGACACGACAACGGGCCGTTAGGTAACGTTCCAATAACGGGCGCGCTCGAATCGGCTGAAGACAGGGCCTCTCACGTGGCGTTTCCACACCTGAGCTGCGCCTTTCCGGCGACGCTCACGCTGAACAAGGGGGTTTTGAAAACTGAACTACATGTCGATTGACCCCCGACGCAGGGCCATGCGGTGGGGGGGGGGGGGGGGTGGGGTGTGGAGAGGTCGCCGCGACCTCACGGGCGATCTCCGGAGGGCGGCAGCACCAGCCCCAAGCGTGGGCACTCGAGCCAGAGAGGGT
>NZ_JBHXVE010000007.1:101034-107319 GCF_042672505.1 Streptomyces sp. NPDC127190 | reverse complement strand
TTTCCACACCTGCGCTGCGCCTTGCCGGGCAGGCCCTCGCTGAACAAGGGGGTTTTTAAAACTTAACTCCATGTCGATTGCCCCCCGCCGCCGGCCCATGCGGTGTCGAAGCGCTTCGACACGGGAGAGCACCCGACCCCCCTCCCTCACAGTCGTCAGTCGCCGGTCATCAGACCCGCCGCCAGCGTGGCACCCAGCTCCCAGCAGGCCTCCGTGTCGGCCTTGCCGGGCTCACCGGTGACGGTCACCGGTTCGGCCGCGCGCCGCCAGCCGAGTCCGGTGGTGACGGACTCGATGGCGCGGACGGCACCCGTGACGTCGTTGCCGCCGTGGACGTAGTAGCCGAAGGGGCGGCCCCGGGTCGCGTCCAGACAGGGGTAGTAGATCTGGTCGAAGAAGTGCTTCAGCGCGCCGGACATGTAGCCGAGGTTCGCCGGCGTGCCGAGCAGGTAGCCGTCGGCCTCGAGCACATCGGAGGCGGTGGCGGCGAGGGCCGCCCGCCGCAGCACGCGCACCCCCTCGATCTCCGGGGCCGTCGCACCGGAGACGACGGACTCGAACAGGGTCTGGCAGTTGGGCGACGGGGTGTGATGGATGATCAGCAAGGTAGGCACGTCCAGCACCCTGCCGTGCGGCCGCCGCTCGCCGCAAACCCCGCCCGTTATTGCCTCCTCGGTCGTCCGCGCCCTCGGCTACAGTGTCCGGCCGGACCAAGGGGAGGAAAAAAGTGCAGGTCAAGGTGGGGATCGTACGGAGGACCACGGTGTGCGCGGCGGCGGGAACGGCGTTGCTCGCGGCGGTGTTGAGCGGCTGCGCCGACTCGGACGGCGCGGGCCGCCCGGGTGCCTCGACCTCGGCGGGCACCGTGAAGGCGACGGCGAGGGCGGCGAGCGGGGGCACGATCGGCGCCGCCGGAAGCGCCTGCGAACTCCCCGTCCGCTTCGAGATCGCCCGGCACTGGAAGGCCAAGTCCGTCGACTCCGGGGCGGAGTCGTCGAAGGCGTCGAAGGGCTCGGACGGATCCGGCGGCGACCCGGGCGGGGCGCTCGCCGAAGCCCTGCTGCGGCAGGGGCCGGTCACCGCCGCCTGCGAGGTCGACGCCAAGCCGGCCGGCAACATCGGCTTCCTGCGGGTGTGGACCGGCAAGCCCGGCTCCTCCGACCCGGGCCGTGTGCTGCGGGAGTTCGTCGCCGCGGAGGAGAACGTGAGCAAGGAGAAGTACCACTCCTTCACGACCGGCGGCGGGGTCTCCGGCGTGGAGGTCGAGTATCTCTACACCAGCAAGCTCCTGGACGAGACGAAGAAGGAGTGCGCGTTCGCGGTGAGCACGCCGGACGGCCCGGTCGTCCTGCACCTCGGCGGCATGGACACCGAGGAGCACGAGGCGATGCGGCCGGCGTACGACCTGGCCAAGCAGACCCTCGAGCTCGGCTGAGGGCCGCAACCGGTGTGCCGGCGCTTAGTCCTGCGTCAGTAGCGCAGACGCCGGGCCCGCAGGAACATGAACAGCCCTGACAGGCCCAGCAGTGTGCCGACGGCCGCGGGCCAGAGGTGGGCTGCGCTCCGGCCGGGCGTGGCCGGGCGCGGTGCGGCGGAGACGGGGGTCAGGGCGTCGGTCACGGGCGCGGCACCGGCGCCGGAGCCCGCCGCGGGGGTGGCCGCGGCCGTGAGGGCGGCGGGGTCCGGGCGGCCGCAGACACGGCCCGTGTTGATGCAGTCGACGATCTTCCGCATCAGGTCCGGGGCGAAGACGGCGATGAAGTCGCTGTGGTCGGTGACGGGCTTGTGCAGCTGGTCGGGGAAGGAATCCACCGCGAACAGCGGGACCGTACGGCCGCCGTCCCGCAGGCTCGGCGCGCGCACGTCGTAGACGATGCGCTGCACCAGTTGCGGGATGGCGCGGAATCCGGCCGGGCAGGATCCGTCGGCGTCGGTGAAGGCCACATGGGTGCGGTGGTCGGCGCTGTCGGTGTTGCGGCCGTCCCAGCAGCTCTGAAAGCGGAACGTGCGGACGACGTCGCTGCCGGACGGGCACAGCGGGTACTTGTCCGTCAGCTGCCGGTCCTCGTAACCGGTGCAGCTCCACGAGGCGTTGGCGTTGCCGGGGCCGTTGACCAGGGCCTTGGCGTCGCCGGTGATGATGCGGAGGAAGCGCGGCATGGCCGTGACCCTGCCGACCGGGCTGCCCACGAACGTGAGCGTCACCTGCTTGGGCGTGAGGATCCTGCCCGCGTTGCCCTCCGTGCCCCCGCCCGGGGCGTCGGCGTCCCGCTCCCGTGTGCCGTCCTGGAGGCGCAGCACCGGCCAGTAGTACGAGGACCTGTCCCCCTGGTCGGCGCAGCTCGTGCGAGCCTTGGCCAGGTCGGCGTCGCTCGCGAAGGCGTTGTTGCCCTGGTTGCCGATGTAGTCGTGGACGTGGTGGGCCCCATCGGACACGCCGGGGGCGACGATGAGGTTGTCGGAGTTGAACAGTCCCTCCGTGTCGGCCCCGCAGTCGGAGCTGAAGCTGCCGCGCGAGGCCCCGGGTCGGAGGGCCGGGTTCGGCGCGGCGGGTGGTTCGGCGGTGATGTCGGCGTAGTCGGAGACGACGGGGCCGTTGCCGGCCTGGCCCGCGCCGCTGCGGCCCTCGGCGGCCACGGCGGGGACTGCGGGGGCGTTCACCGCGGCGAGCGCTGCTCCGCCGAGCAGCAGGGCGAGCGCCGCGAGGGTCGTGCGCCGGGGACCGGTCGGGCGTCTGGGCCGGTTGCGTGCCAAGGTGGGCCTCTGTGTCTGATCACTGCTCGTTGGCATGGAGCGCCCCCGTGTGATACGCGGCGCGGGGCCGACGTGTTCAACGGAATCGCGCATTCAGCGGATTCTCACAGGAAAACACGGGCATCGCTTCTTCCCCGTCGAACATCGCGGCGAACATCACAAATACGTATCGGACATTCCACGCCTCAACCTTCACAGGGGGTACACACGTTGGCTAGGTTGACGCGGAGGCCGCCCGGCTGACCACCGGGTGCCCGCCGTCCAACTGCCTTGCGGGGCAAGGAAGGAGCACGTCTTCCATGGCGCCGGAGAGTCGCGACGAGGTGCGGCGGCGGGTCGCTTCACTGTACGACCAGGCCGAGAACGCGACCGGTAACTACAACGCCACCCGTGCCTTGTCGGCCCGGACGCGCTCACGGGCGGTTCCGCCGGCCGGGCGGGCGGGGCGGACCGCCGATCCCGTGCTCGACCAGGTGGCCCGGCAGTGGTTCGAGGCGGCACGCGCCCAACTCGGCCCGACCGTCCCCGCGGTGCTGCCGGCCGACCGGCTCCCGCCCCGCCCGGCCGCACCCCCGCGCGCCCTCGGCCAGTCCGGCGGGGCTCCCGGAACCGGGGAGGAGCCCTTGCGGGCCGCGCTGCCGGCACCCGCCCTGGAGCGAGCCGCGGGGCGCCCGATGGCCGAGCTGCCCCCGGCACCGACACCGGACACGCCCAGTCGCCCGCCGGCCACCACCACGTCCGACGCGATCAGCCTCCCCCCGGCCAGCCTCACACTGGACACGACCAGCCGTACCCCAGCCGCCCTCGCGCCGGACACGACCAGCCTCATGCCGGCCGCCCTCGCACCGGACACGACCATCCCTATGCCGGCCGTCAGCGCGACCCCCGGACACCCGGCGCTGACCGGCCCATCCGGCCCACCCCCGGCGCTGCTCCAGCCCCAACTGCCCACCGCTGCCGGGACAGCTGCACAGACATCGCCGTACCTCCCCGACCTCACGGCACCGCTGCCGGTCGCTTCCGGCCCGGCCCCGCTGTCGGCGCCGTCCGGACCCGACTGGTCGGTCGCCGGTCCGGGCCCCGACACAGCGGAACGCACGACAGGCTGGCCCGCCCCCGTTCTCGACACTGCCGCGCCCGTGGACTGGCCCGCAACGGACTTCGGCACCACGGCTCCGCCGGAGCCGCCGGTTCCCGGTACCGGAGCGGCCGAAGCCGTCGGCCTCGGCGCGCTGGAAGGAACCCCCCTGGGAGCCGGCCCGGCAGCGGGCGGGGACGGCGCCATGGAAACGGCCGTGCTTCCCGTGACCGGTGCGGCCGGAGCAGCGGCGCCGGGGCCCTGGACCCTGCCCGGGGTCGCCGCGCCGGGGCGCGCCGCGCCCACCGTGACCAAGGCGGAGAACCTGCGCAGATTCACCGCAGCCCGCGATCTGCTCGCCCGGGGCGCCGAGCAGCCGGCCCGGACCGCAGGCGCCGGTACGACGGCCGCGCCGGTCGTCGGCCCACGGGCCGCCAAGGCCATCGCGTTCGCCCGGGCGCAGCTCGGCAAGCCCTGCGTCTGGGGTGCGACCGGGCCGGACTCCTACGACTGCTCCAGCCTGACCCAGGCCGCATGGAAGGCCGCCGGTGTCACCCTGCCGCGCGCCGCGCACCAGCAGGCGCTCGCCGGTGCCCCGATCACGCTCGACGCGATCGAACCCGGTGATCTCGTGCTGTTCTTCGACGACGACCGGCACGTGGGTCTGTACACCGGCGACGGCATGATGGTGCACGCACCGGGCCCGGGGTCGTCGATCCGCGAGGAGTCGGTCCTCGGCGCCGGGGAGACGGCGATCCACCGGATCGTCAGGCCCGCCTAGGGGCACTCGCGACCCGGACACCCACCATAAGGCCGCACTGGACAAGTCATAAGATGCCCTTATGAGGTCATAGACCGGACCCGCGTACCAACTTAGGTCTGCCTTAGTTTAGGCTTCCCGATCGAGTCGCCTGTTCACGCTCGAAGGGAACCTGATCATGCCGCGCCCCCTGCGGGTAGCCATCGTCGGAGCCGGCCCCGCCGGGATCTACGCCGCCGACGCCCTGCTCAAGTCCGAGGTGGCCGCCGACCCCGGTGTGTCCATCGACCTCTTCGAGCGGATGCCCGCCCCCTTCGGCCTGATCCGCTACGGCGTCGCGCCCGACCACCCGCGCATCAAGGGCATCATCACCGCATTGCACCAGGTCCTGGACAAGCCGCAGATCCGGCTGTTCGGCAACGTCGACTATCCGACGGACATCAACCTGGACGACCTCCGCGCCTTCTACGACGCGGTGATCTTCTCCACCGGCGCCATGGCCGACCGGGCGCTGCCGATACCCGGCGTCGACCTGGAGGGTTCCTACGGCGCCGCCGACTTCGTCTCCTGGTACGACGGCCACCCGGACGTGCCGCGCACCTGGCCGCTGGAGGCCGAGAAGGTCGCCGTACTCGGGGTCGGCAACGTCGCCCTGGACGTGGCCCGCATCCTCGCCAAGACGGCGGACGAGCTGCTGCCGACGGAGATCCCGCCGAACGTCTACGAGGGTCTGAAGGCCAACAAGGCGCGGGAGATCCATGTCTTCGGCCGCCGTGGCCCGGCGCAGGCCAAGTTCAGCCCGATGGAGCTGCGCGAGCTGGACCACTCGCCGAACATCGAGGTCATCGTCGACCCCGAGGACATCGACTACGACAAGGGCTCGATCGAGACCCGGCGCGGCAACAAGCAGGCCGACATGGTCGCCAAGACCCTGGAGAACTGGGCGATCCGCGACGCCGGCGACCGCCCGCACAAGCTGTTCCTGCACTTCTTCGAGTCCCCCGCGGAGATCCTCGGCGAGGACGGCAAGGTGGTCGGTCTGCGCACCGAGCGCACCGCCCTCGACGGCACCGGCAACGTCAAGGGCACCGGCGTCTTCAAGGACTGGGACGTCACCGCCGTCTACCGCGCGGTCGGCTACCTCTCCGAGAAGCTGCCCAAGCTCCCCTGGGACATCGAGTCCGGCACCGTCCCGGACCAGGGCGGCCGGGTGATCGAGGAGAGCGGCAGCCACCTCCAGTCCACCTATGTCACCGGCTGGATCCGGCGCGGGCCGATCGGCCTGATCGGGCACACCAAGGGCGACGCCAACGAGACGGTGGCCAATCTGCTGGACGACCACGCGAACGGCCGGCTGCACACCCCCTCGGCACCCGAGCCGGAGGCCGTGGACGCCTTCCTCGCCGAGCGGAACGTCCGCTTCACCACCTGGGAGGGCTGGTACAAGCTGGACGCCGCCGAGCGCGCGCTGGGCGAGCCGCAGGGCCGCGAGCGCGTGAAGATCGTCGAGCGCGAGGACATGCTGCGGGAGAGCGGGGCGTAAGTCCTCGGCCGACGGATCGGCAGCCCGCTGGACCAGCGGATCGCCGGATCCGTGGGGCCCGGGGGGGGGGGGGCGCCCCCCCCCCGGCCCCCCCCCCCCCGCGCCGGCCCCCCCCCCCCCACACCCCCGCCCTCCGGCCCCACCCCGGAA
>NZ_JBHXVE010000007.1:0-101024 GCF_042672505.1 Streptomyces sp. NPDC127190 | reverse complement strand
GTGTCTCAGCGCCGCCGCGCGGGGGGGGGGGGGGGGTCGGGCGGGGGGGGGGGGTGTGGGGGGGGGGGGGGGGGGGGGGGGCCGCCCCCGCCCCCCCCCCCCCCCCGCCGTTCAGGGCCCACCAGCCTTCAGACCCCGGCCGTCCGGCCCCAGCCGTTCACGCCTCGGCGGCCCGGGCGAACAGTTCGTGCAGGGGGACCGGGGGCAGCAGGCGAAGGAAGGGGCCCCACAGCCGCTTGCCCACCGCCACCGCCAGATGGCTGGTCAGCTTCCCCCTCTCCACCGGGAGATGGGGGGCGTCCAGGACGTCCCAGGTGTCGTGGGTGAACGCCGTGCGGCCGGCCCGGGGCCGTCGGCCGGTCTGCACCGCCCCCACGGCGACCAGCTCGGCCTGTGCCGCCTTGTGCCGGGCGGCCGTCCAGCCGTTCCAGAGGCGGACGTTGCGGTCCGTGGGGCGGGCGAGCGCGTGCAGCTGGAGGTGGAGCGCGGCCGCGTCCGGGCTCACCCCGAGTCTGCCGCCCGTGCTCGCGACGAGGTCGGGGACGCTGAGCGCCGGGTTGGCCTCGTACCCGCCGACCGGGACGGGGGTCGCCATGGCGCGGGCCGCCATCCGGGCTGTCCCGTCGAGCACGGCACGGGTCTGCTCCAGGGAGTGCCGCAGCGAACCCAGGCCGGCCCGGTCGCACAGGTCCAGGGCCCGTGCCACGCGCTCCTGGTCGGTGAGGGCGGCCGGGCGGAGGAAGACGTCGCCGGTCGGTACGGCGACGACGAACAGCCCGTCGTCCACCGCCGTCGACACCTCGGTGACCCCGTCGTGCAACGGCCTCGGGCAGGGCAGCACCGTGCCCTCGTAGGGCCGGAACGCCGGGTCGTCGGCGGCCGCCCGGGCCGCTGCGCGGTCCCCGGTCAGCCCGATCAGCGTGCCCGGGTCGGCGAGCCGCGCCCGCAGTGCCTCGTGCAGCCGCAGCGCGCCCTGGGCGACGGGGTCGCCGACCGGTCGCTCGGTCAGCGCCCAGGCGATCACGGAGAGGGCCTGGACGTGGGTGGCGGACGTGCCCCAGGACCACTCCCCCACCGTCCCGTCCGCGAGCACCGGGTGCAGGGCGAGGGCGCCGGTGCGGGTGCCGACCAGCGCACAGCCCCGCTCGGCCACGGGCGGCCGTCCTTCCGGCAGGCTGCGCGCCCAGTCGGCGGACAGCCCGAGGTCGGTCTCCAGCGCGGCGGCCAGCGCCTCGTCCGCGTACGGCCGGGTGCCGACCAGCTCGGCCCAGACCGAGGCCATGCGCTCGGCGGCCCGGTTCATGCCCTGCGGTGTCCACAGCTCGGCCGGGTCGTCCGGTATGCCGGCGGCCAGCACCGCGCGCCGGCCGTCGACGCCCAGCTTGTACCGGAAGTCGCCGTACTCGGCGGCGATGGCCTTGTTCGCCTTGTAGGGGGCGGAGCGCAGCATCTTCAGGTGGTCGTCGTGCCGGTCGCGCTGCGGGAAGCCGCCGAGGGCGAGGGCGGCGATGGAGCGGCGTACCCCGGTGCGCCAGCAGAAGACCGCCAGGGCCTCCTCCGTCAGCGGGAGCGGTCCGTGGTGCTCGGCCAGTTCCACGAAGCGGGCGAGGCGCGCGGCGTCGTCCCGGCCGATCGTGACGGTGCGCTCCTCCTCGGTCCGTGCGGGGGCGGGTTCGTCGGCCGGCTGCACGAAGCGGGAGAGTCCGCCCCGGGCGGGACCGGCCGCCGCGCGCGGCACCGCGGCCACCTCCTCCTGGGGTGCCCGGCCGGTGCGCCAGACGCTTCCCGGCGCGGCGAACGGCTGCCCGCTCCAGGTGCGCAGCAGCGCGGTCAGGGCTGCCCGCTGCTCGTCGGGGGTGGTCTCGACGGCGGCCCGCCAGGCGACCGCGTCGATGCCGCCGAGCAGCGTCTGCCACTCCGCCGGCCGGGAGGGCGGGGCCAGGCTGCGGGTCTCGTCGTCGATGTCGCCGCGCAGGAAGCGGCCGTCGGCGGCGACGGCGGTGAGGGTGCCGGGGTGCCGCTCGGGCCGGTAGGCCTCGTAGGCGCGCAGCTCGGGCAGGAGCCCCGACAGGGCCGGGACGAGGACGGTGTCGGGGATGTCGGCGGGCAGGTGCACCACGGGGCCGGCCCGCATGATGCCGACGCGCCGGGACAGGTCCTGACGGCGCCGCAGGACGTCCGCCGCGAGCCGGGCGGCGCGCGCCACGCCGTCGCGGATCCGGGGGTCGCCGACCCCGGGCAGCAGCCGGGTGACGCGGGTGCGCAGCCGGTCCTCGTCCGGGGAGTCGAGGGCGGCGTCCAGCAGGGCGCGCACGGTGGTCTCGTCGACCGTACGCAGGGCCTTGGAGGAGGCCTCGTCCCGTGGGGTGAGGAAGTGCCAGTAGGCGGGCGGGGGCATCGGCCCGGCGTGCTCGCCGAGGGTGGGCGGGTGGTCGCGGTCCCGCTCGGCCGGCGGCGCGAAGCCCTGGACCTGCCAGAGCGGTGAGTTGTCCGAGGCCGCGTGGCAGCGGACGGTCGTGTCGCCGACGGTCACGGTCTGCTCGCCGCCCGCCGGGAGGGCGAGGATTCCCCAGGGGCGCCGGCCGAGGCGGCGGCTGCGGTAGCGGGCGGTGCGGCCGTCGACGGACTCCAGCAGGAAGTCGGTGGGGGACGGGCCTCGGTAGGGGGTGCGGTTGAGGATCCGGCAGCCGACCAGCCGTCCGGACTGACCCAGCGGGGAGTCGGGGGCGTCCTCGGGGAGCGCCGCGAGGTACTGGCCGTCCTCGAACTCCTCCATCCCGGGCGGGACTTCGCGGTCACGGTGGAACGCGGGCAGGTCGGGGCCGCCCAGCGGGGCGCCGGTCACGGGGTCGTACGGCGTCCAGCGGCCGCGGGAGTGGAAGACCTCGGCGCTGTAGAAGCGGTGGCCGTCGCTCATCTGGAGTTCGTGGTCGCCGATGCCCTCGCGTCCGCCGGGACGCAGCACCCGCTCCCCGTCGAACCGGCCGGTCCCGTCCAGGGTTTCGAACTGGTAGCCGAACGCGCCGTCGGTCAGTCCGCCGTACGGCTGGAGGCCGAGGACGTGCTGCGGGGTGAAGACCTCGTCCGGGCGGTCGGCCCAGAACGCCCTCTGGGAGCTGACCGAGTACCGGCCTCCGGTCCGCCAGCTGACGAGGAACGCCCCGCCGACGTAGTGGACGGCGTGGGAGGTCGCCTCGTCCGGCACCTGGTAGGTGCAGCTCGCGCGCGTGCCCGCGGGCCCGACCGCCACCGCGCGCCCGCCGTCGAAGACGGTGAGGACGGGCCAGGTGCAGGTGACGCGCAGGGTGTCGGCCCGGTCGAAGCCGGCGACGGCCGCCTCCAGGGCGGGCCAGACGAGTTCCTCGGGCAGTCCGGCGCGCAGGGCGCGGGCCAGCGGGCCGGTGAGGTCCAGAGCGGCCAGCGCCTCCTCGATGCCCTCCAGCGCGGTGGCCGTGGGCCGGTCGAGGAGCCCGGCCAGTTCCGTCACCGCCTCGTCGGCGGCGGCCAGGCCGCCGCCGCGGAGCGCGCCGAGCAGGCTTTCGACACGGGTGTGCACCTCGGCCGCGATGCCGGCGTTCCGCGGGAGGCGGGTGATCGCCGTACCGGTGCCGCGCAGCCCCTCGTGGACGGTGCCTTCCAGGCGGCGGCCGAAGACCGGGTGGGCGGCCAGTGCCCTGAGGTCGCGGCGGGAGCGGTCGCCCCAGAAGGTCAGCCGTACGGCGTCGCCCGGGTCGTGGACAACGATGCCTTCGGCGAGGCAGGCGTCCAGCAGGTCGGCGTCCAGGCCCGGGTAGCGGTACCGGTCCTCGTGGATCCGCACCGGGGTGCCGGCGGCTCGCAGCCGGGGCGCGAAGCGGGTGACGATCTCGAAGAGTTCGGCCGGCATGGGCTGGCGGGCCACGCCGCCGTAGGGCACCTTCCGGTGGGCGTAGCTGCGCGTGTACCGGGCGAGCCAGCCCGCGAGGCCGTCCTCGGGCACCAGGTGGCCGGCCGCGGCGGCGTCCACGACGCCCCCGCGCAGCAGCAGCCGTAGCCAGGCGGCCGCGTCGGTGCGGGAGTCCGGGAACAGGTCGAGCAACGCTGCCTGTACGTCCGGGCCTTGGGGGTGGTCGGCCAGCGGCGCGGTCGCGGCCTCCAGCAGCGCGTCCGGGACGGCCTTGCCCCGGGCGCCGGCGAGAACGCTCCCGAGGACGCGGGCGTCCTCGTCCATGCCGAGCCCGGCGGCCCGGGCGGACGCCCTGATGCGGCGGGCGAGGTCGGCGGGCAGCTCTCCCGAGGAGTCCGCCCAGGCGGTGAGCACGCGCACATACTCCGCGTGTGCCTCGGCGGGCGGCAGCTGCCCGGCCAGCCAGCGCTGATGCTCGCTCAGTTCCTTCACCGGCAGGCCGCCTCGGGAGGCGCACAGCAGTGCGTTGGCCCGCCGCCAGTCCGGGTCGACGGGCAGCGCGTGTTCCTGCTCCGCCTTGCGGGCCAGGCTGTAGGCCTTGGCGGCGGCGCGGCCGGGGTAGCCCAGCAGACGGTGTGCCACCGTGTCCCAGAACCAGGGCAGATGGGCGGCCGGCAGCCGGCCCGCCCGCCGCCGCAGCGTCTCCAGGCAGCGGCCCATCTTCGGATACGCCGAGGCCACGGCCGCGGTCACCTCGTCGAGCAGCGCTCCGGCGGCGGGCGCGGCGCCGGGGTCGTGGGAGGTGACCCACAGGACGTAGGTCGCCGACCGGTGGGACTCCGTGGGCAGCAGGGCGTGAGTGAGCATGCGACCGATCTTGGCACGTGGGTACGACAACCGGTCACGGGCCTGTGGACAACCGGGGAAGCCCCGGACGTGGGCCCCCGGCACACCCCGGGAAAGGTCGGGGTCGTCCCCACCGGGGCCCGCGCCATGCCCCGGCCGCCCAGCCGTCACATCCGGTCAGCGGCGGGCGAGTTCGCGGCTTCCCACCACGGCCAGGACCGCCGTCAGCAGCGTGAGCGCGGCCGTCTGCCCGAGGCCGCCGCCGACGTACACGGCGGGCAGGTCGAGCCCGAGCCACGGATACAGGGCGGTGACGCGCACGGCCAGGAGCAGCAGGCCGAGCGCCGCGAGCGCGAGGGCCACGCCCGGCCCGCCCGGTTCGGTCCGGCGGGCGCGCCACAGCAGCCAGCCGAGCGCCCCGACCACGAAGCAGTTGGCGGGCGCCCAGGCCAGGTCGGCCGCGGCGGCCGGCAGCACCACCTGGGAGGCGCCCATCATCACGCACGTCGCCATGAGCACGAGCCCGGGCGAGCCCACCGGCAGCCGGGCCGGGGGCGCGTCCCGGTGGTGGGCGGCGCACAGCGCCAGGACCGGCAGCCAGGTGAAGAGCAGATAGGTGAAGGTGAACGCCGGCATCGAGAGGAAGGCGACACCCAGCACCGAGCCGAGCAGCGGCCACAGCGTCGGCAGCGCGGCCACGGCGGCGCAGATCCGGGCGAGGCGGCGGCGGTCGTACAGCAGGGCGAAGTAGGCGGCCGCCCAGCCCAGCGGCAGGATCCACTGCGCGGCGGCGACGGCCGCGGCGAGCGGGCCGTGGTCCGTGAACTCCACCAGGAACATCTGCCGCTCCGCGCTGCCGCGGGTGAACGACCAGGTCAGCTGGAGGACCGGCGTGACGACCGCGGAGGCCGCCTGGAGCAGCACGGCCCACAGCACGAAGACGCGGACGGACGAGCCGAGGAGGGCGTAGCCGCGCGGCGCGCCGGGGGCGCCCAGCCGGCACCGTACGGCGAGGGCCGCGATGCTCGCCATCTCGCCGAGCGTGGGCCGGCTCTGGTCCTGGGTGTCCCGGTCGAGGTCGCCCAGGTAGGTCTCGACCATCTCCTCCTCGCGCTCCCTGCGGTAGTAGGCGGGGAGCAGGCGCAGGACGGTGCGGTAGCGGGATTCCAGCAGGGTGGTCATGCGTAGCCTCCCGCGAGTCCGGGTGCCGTGGGGGGTTCGTGGCCCGCCGGGGTGCCGGGAGCGGGGCGGGCCGCGGTGCCGGTGCGGCGGCCCTCGGCGATGCGCCGCTTGGCGGCCCCGGCACCGGCGGCCATCCGTTCGGCCTCGGCGTCGAGTGCGGTGACGCCGTCGTCGGTGAGCCGGTAGTAGCGGCGCAGCCGGCCCTGCTGGACCTCTTCCCGGTCCAGCACGATCAGGCCGTCGGCGGTGAGCCGGTCCAGCACGCCGTACAGGGTGCCGACCCGCAACTGCACTTCGCCGTCGGACAGTTCCTCGACCTCGCGCAGGATGCCGTAGCCGTGCCGCGGCTGGTCGGCGAGCGCCGTGAGGACGAAGAACGCCGCCCGGGTCATGCTCTTCGCTGTCATACGGCCAGGATATATCGGCCGCCGATATATATCGAGCGATTCACTCGTGCGGGTCGCCGAAGGGGGACACGCCCGTGAGCGGACGGGGCGCGGAACGGGATCCGCCCGTGAGCGGACGGGCCGCGGAACGGGATCCGCCCCTGAGCGGATGGACGGGCGGACCCCGTTCGCCGGACCATTGTGGGCGGCGTGCCGGGGCCGGACCACGGGTGTGCGGCGGTCGACCGGGGCGTTCACCGCGCACTCCGGACGCGCGCCGCACACCCCGTGCGCGGGTCCGCCCGCGCGTGTCGCGCGGCGCGCCGCCCCCCGCCTTCGGTCCGGGCGGCCGAGCGGTGATACTGGGAGGTACACCCGCCCCCATCAGCAGATTGGCTCATGTCGAACTCCGCCACCGACCACGCCACCCTTCCGCAGACCCTCTGGGCGGCCCGGGGCCGCCACACCGGTCCCGACCCGGACGACGTCGTACGCCGCACCCTGCGCCGGCACAAGGAGAGCGGGGACATCGACGACTTCGCCGAGCCGCCGGCGCCCGAGGGGGCGACCGGCCGGATCTTCGAGGCCCGATGGCGGGCCGGCGGCACGGTGACGGTCCGGGCCCGGCTCACCCTGGAACCCCGCCGGGCCAGGCCGCAGGGGCACGAGTGGCGGCTCGTCGCGGAGGCGGAGCGCCCCTGGGACGACGCATGGCCATCCCCCGCGACGCTGTTCTGGCCCGAGGGCGGCCCCGCCGAGGGGGCCGACGGCTCCTGGGACCACCACGCCACGGCCGTCGGCGTGCGCTTCCGCCAGGTCAACCCGCTGCCCGCGGACGACAAGGAGATGAAGCGGCGGCTGCGGGACGCGGCCCGCGAGGCCTGGTGCGTCAACCTCGTCGTGCACGAGGCGATGACCCCGGACGAGCAGGGCAGGCTGCCGCTGGCCCGGCTGCTGCCGCCCGGCCTGCGCCACCGGGTGATCGAGCACCGCGCGGCCCCGCACCAGTTCCGGGCCGTCAACTGGGCGCTGAAGGACCTCGGCGTCGAGGTGCCGCGCGGCGGGGCCGTACTGCTGCCACCGGACCCGGCACCGGACGGCTACGACGGCGGGGACCACCGCGTGCGCACCGTCTTCCTGGACGGCTCCGTGCCGGAGGAACTCCTCGCGGCGCTGCGGCACTTCGTGGCCGTGCCCCGCCCCCTGCCCCAGGACGCCGCGGCCGCGCTGACGGATCTGCGTGACCACTGGACCCTGATGACCCTCCAGGAGGAGCTGGAGCGCGAACGGCGGCGGGTCGCGATGTACGCCGAGGCGCTGGAGGCGATGACGAAGTCCCGGGACCTGTACAAGGAGGCCGCCGAGCAGGCCCTGGAGGCGCTGGCCGCCTACCGGGACGTCCCGCCCGCCGCGCTGCCGCAGCAGCGGCCCGCCGTCAAGGCACCCGCCGCGCTCCAGCAGCTGACGCGCACGTTCGAGCGGCTGCGGTTCGGCGGCCGGGGCAAGGCCGACGCCGAGGACACCGGCACCACCGGCGGAACCGGCACCGGTCACGACCTGCCGTCGTAGGACGTCCGCCCGCCGGGAAAACGCCTGCCGGACCGACGGTGCGGGCGGCACCATGGTGCGATGGAAACCGTGTTCACCGGCATCACCGGTGCTCCGAAGGCCCCGGCCGTGGCCGTCGTCGTCGATGTGATGCGCGCGTTCACCGTGGCGGCCTGGGCGTTCCGGCGCGGCGCCGAGCGGATCGTGTTCGCGGGCAGCCGACAGGAGGCGCTGGAGTTGAAGGCCCGTCACCCGGGGTGGCTCGCCTTCCAGGACGGGGAGCCGGTGCCGGGGTTCGACCTCGCCAACTCACCCGCCCGGCTGCGCTCGCTGGATGTGCGAGGCCGCACGGTGGTGCAGAAGACCACCGCCGGGACCGCCGGAGCGCTCGCGGTGGCGGACGCCGGGCTGCTGCTGTGCGCGAGTTTCGTGGTGGCCGGGGCGACCGCCGAACTGCTGCGGCGCGCCCGGCCGGAGTCGGTGACCTTCGTCGTCACCGGGGACGGCGGGCAGGCGGCGGAGGATCTGGCCTGCGCCCAGTACATCGCCGAGCGCGTCCGCACGGCCGGCGCCACCGACCCGGCCCCCTATCTCGACCGGGCCCGGCGCTCCGACGCCGCCGCCCGGCTGGCCGACTGGGTGCGGCGCGGCTCGGCAGGTGTCCATCCCGAGGACGTGGGGCTGTGTCTGGAGGCGGACACCTTTCCGTTCGCCATGGCGGCCTCCCGGACGGACGGCCACCTCGTGCTGCGGCCCGTGGCCGTCGGCGGGCCGGATCACCCTCGGGAGTGAGTCATTCGCCGTCGGCGGGCCGGGTCACCCTGGGGGTGAGTCAATCGCCGTCGGCGGGCCGGGCCACCCTCGGGAGTGAGTCAACCGCCGTCGGCGGGCCGGGCCACCCTCGGGAGTGAGTCAACCGCCGTCGGCGCGACGGGCGTTGCCTCTGGCCAGCGCGGCCAGCAGGACCGCCAGCGCGGCGAGCGCGGCCGTCGCCGCCGCGGTGATGGCGAGCCAGGGCGGGGCCAGGGCCGTGGCCCACAGCCGGCTCGGGTCGGGCAGTCCGAACCGCCCCGCGAGCGCCTGGCCCGCGGCGAGCGCCGCCGTGACCCCGAACGCGCCGGTCGCGGCGACGAGCCGGGTCTGCGCCCCGCGGGCGGCCAGGGCGAGGGCCAGCAGCACGCAGAGCGCCGAGCCGAGGACCCCGGCGCCGAGAACGCCGTACGACGGTCCGCCCCACTGGCGCGGGACGTGCGCCACCCCGCACAGCAGGACCAGCAGCGCGGCGCCGCGGGCCCACAGGACGGTCCGGGCCGGTCGCCGGTTGCGCGCCGTCCGGCGCGTGGCGGACCGCTCCTTCCTCGGCCGGGGCTTCCCCGGGTGTTCCGGCTCCGGTCGCTCCGCGCGGTCGGCGGCGGCCACCTCCGGGGTATCGGTCTCCGCCGCCGCGAGCACGGCTTCGGGAGCCGCCGGCTCGGGTCTGGGGTGGACGCGCCCCGGCCGCTCCGCGGCCAGCCGGCCGATCAGCTCGGCGAGTTCCTCGACGGGCCGGTGGGCGGCCGCCGCCTGCACGGCCGCCTGTCCGCAGTGCGGCTCCACGGGGGCGCGGTGCAGCAGCTGCATCAGCCGGGTGACGTCCTCCAGCGGACGGCGTTCGGCGGCGGCGCGGATCGCCTCGTCCGCGCTGTCGGTCCCCCGGGGCGGCTTGGTCAGCAGGGTCACCAGCCGGGTGACGTCCTCCACCGGACGGTCGACCCCGGCCGCGCGCAGCGCGTCGGCGGTGGCCCTGGTGTACTCGGGCGAGCTTTCCAGCAGCGTGATGAGCCGGACGACGTCCTCCAGCGGGCGGTCGGCGACGGCCGCGCGGACGAGAGCGTCCACGGGATCGCCGTAGGGGAGATCGTCCTCGTGGCTGGTCCCAGGAAGTATCTCCGGCAAGGGCACGGGTCGGGTCAGCAGGTGGGCGGAGGGGATGGGGACGCCTGGGGCGGACGGTGCGGGAGCTATCAGGGAGTCGTCGGGACGGGGGGACGATGAGCGGGTGGTCATCTCGGCTCCAGGAGAAGGGTGCGGCCGCCGCACCTGCGCCCTCGCGTGCGGTCGCGGCATGTCGCAGTCCATTACTAGGAGGGGTCCGAGGCCCCCGCCACTCGGGCGCGGCACTGGTGTGAGCCGTCCGGCGCCGGGCCGCGCGGCCCGGTCGTGGGTCCGTATCTTCGCCCAGGTGCGTTGCACGGGGGTTCGGGCGCATTCTTGCTGTGTCGTCCACCCGGCGGCGCATGGAGCGAGGTAGAGCCGATGGCCGTGGAGCAGACGGTCCGTACGCGGGCCCGGCTGGCCGCGTTGCTGGCCGACGCCTCCACCGGTGCGCTCCGCGCCGCCGGTGGCCGGGTGGCGGGTGTGTACCTGCGCTCGCGCACGCCCGGCCTGCTGCGGCTCGCGGTGCTCGTCGGACTGCCCGGCCCGCTGTTCAAGCCGTGGTGGCGGCTCCAGGTGGACCGGCCCTTCCCGGTCGCCGACGCCTACCGGCTCGGCGTGCAGGTGGTGCTGCCGAACGCCGCGGAGACGGTCCGCCGGTATCCGCAGTTCGCGGCGGGGCTGCCGTTCCCGGTCGGCTCGGTGCACATACCGGTGCCGGGCGGGCGCGAGCCGCTCGGTGTGCTCACGCTGCTGCACCCGGCGGTGGCCGAGTCCGTGGACGAGCTGCTGGACCGGGAACTGCTCGGACGGCTGGCCGAGGGGCTCGGCGCCGAACTGCTGGCGCTCGCCGACGGAGCGCCGGAGGCGGTCGTCTGGGACGGCGAGCCGCTGTGCGTACGGCCCCCGGCGAGCCACCCCCCGCAGGCCGCCGTGGCCCGGTTCACCTGGGACCCGGCGACCTCGGCGGTGCACGCGGACGACCGGCTGTGCGCCCTGCTCGGGCTGCCCCCCGGCACGCTCCCCGAGACGGCCACGGCACTCGCGGCGGCCGTGGCCCCGGACGACGCCCACCGCATCCTGGCGGCCCTGCGCGAGACCGCCGCCGGGCGGCCGCCGGGCACGCCGCTCAGCCTGCGCGCGCGGGACGGAGCGCCGCGGCTGCTGGACCTGTGGCGGACGGGGACGGACGGCGCCGGGCCGCAGGTCGGCGGGATCGTCCTCGACCCCGGCCGGGCCGCCGCCGCGGACGGCGCCGCCGATCCACTGCCGCAGGGCGTGTTCAGCCTGGACCGGCTGGGACTGATCGTGTACGCCAACGCGGCCGCCGCCCGGCTCACCGGCCGGCCGCGGGAGGAACTGCTCGGCCGTCCGCTGTGGGAGGCGCTGCCCTGGCTGACCCGGCCGCCGTACGACGACCATCTGCGCAGCGCCCTGCTGGCACCCGACCCGGTGCACTTCCATGCGCGGCGGCCGGAGGGGGACCGGGCGGAGTCCGGGGACGGCGACTGGCTCGCCGTGTCGGTGCACCCCGGTGAGTCCACGCTGACCTGCACGCTCGTCCCGGCCAGCCGGGTGGACGCGCCCGGCCCGCCGGCCCCCGATGCGGGGTTGCCGGAGGAGGGCCACTCGATGGCGCCGCTGTACCGGCCGGTCGCGCTGGCCATCGCGCTGACGGACGCGGTGACCGCGCGCCAGGTGTCGACGGTGGTCACACAGGAGCTGCTGCCCGCGTTCGGCGGCCGCCGGCTGGCCATCTACCTGCTCCAGGACCGGCATCTGTACCTGGCCTGGGAGACCGGCTTCCCCAAGGGTTTCCTCGTCCCGTTCGACGGGGTCGGCCTGGACGCGCATCTGCCCGGTGTGGAGACCCTGACCACCGGCCGGCCGCTGTTCTTCGAGTCGATGCAGCAGCTCGCGGCGGCCTATCCGGGCATCCCGCTGGACGCCGACGAGGGCGCCCGCGCCTTCCTGCCGCTGATCGCCTCGGGCCGCCCGGTCGGCTCGTGCATCCTCGGCTTCGATGGCTCTCGCCGCTTCAGCACGGAGGAGAAGACGGTCCTCACCGCGCTCGCCGGGCTGATCGCGCACGCCATGGAACGGGCCCGGCGCTACGACAGCGAGGCGGCCCTCGCCCGGGGGCTCCAGCAGGCGCTGCTGCCGCGCCGGCTGTCGGCGCACCCACTGGTGGAGACCGCGGGCCGCTACTTGCCGGGCACCCAGGGCATGGACGTGGGCGGCGACTGGTACGACGTGGTGGAGGCCGGGGACGGGCTCGCGCTGGTCATCGGCGACGTCCAGGGGCACGGGGTGCAGGCCGCGGCCACCATGGGGCAGCTGCGCAGCGCGGTGCGGGCGTTCGCGCTGGGCGACCGGCCGCCGGACGAGGTGCTCAGCGGGACCAACCACCTGCTGATCGACCTGGACCCGGGCCAGTTCGCCAGCTGCTGCTATCTGCGCCTGGACCCGGTCACCGGCCGCGCCCGGGTCGCCCGGGCGGGCCATCCGCCGCCGCTGCTGCGCTCTCCCGCCGGGCCGACCCGGCTGCTGGAGGTCCCGGGCGGGGTGGTCCTCGGCGTGGACCCGCGGGCCCGCTACCCGGTGACCGAGCTGCTGCTGGAGCCGGACGCCATCCTCGCCCTGTACACGGACGGGCTGGTGGAGCGGCCGGGCGCGGACATCGACGACGGCATCACGGCGCTGCGGCTGGCGCTGAGCCGGGCCGGGGCGGCCCCCGGACGGCGGGGCCGGCGGTCCCTGACCGGGGTCGCCGACCGGCTCACCACCACCGCCCGGCACGCCCCCGACCGGCCCGACGACGTGGCGCTGTTGCTGGCCGCCCGCCGTTCGGCACCGGTGTACCGGTGACCGGGCCGGGCCGCCCCGCGGGGCGGCCGTCGCTTCCGGGGACGGTCTCGCCTGACGAGGCCGGGCAGTGTAGACATGGGCACATGGTGCGACTGCCCGGCGGGTCCGCGACCCCGCCGCCCCGACCTTCCGGGCATCCGCGCGCACCGCAGGGTCCCCGCCCCGGCCGGCAGGGCGATGGCGACGGGCAGCTCGGGGTGCTGCGGGCAGCGGTGTCCGGGCGCAGCGTGGCCGGGCAGGTGTTCGTGCTCCAGGTGGTCATCGTGCTGCTGCTGGTCGTCGCGGCCGTGGTGGCGCAGGTGCTCCAGGTGCGGCGGGACACCGACATGGAAGCGGAGCACCGTTCCCTGGCCGTGGCCGAGACGTTCGCCAACGCGCCCGGCACGGTGGCCGCGCTGCGCTCGGCGCACCCGACGGCCCTGCTCCAGCCGCACGCGGAGGCGGCCCGCAAGGCGACCGGTGTGGACTTCATCGTGGTGATGAACACCGACGGCATCCGCTACACGCATCCCAAACCGGACCGCATCGGCAAGAAGTTCGTCGGCACGATCGGCCCGGCGCTGGCCGGCGGCACGGTCACCGAGCACGTCAACGGCACGATAGGGCCGCTGGTGCAGGTGGTGGTGCCGGTGAAGGACCCCGCGGGCAGGGTGGTGGGCCTGGTGTCGGCGGGCATCACCACCGCCCATGTGGGCGGGGCCGCCGCCCAGCAGCTGCCGCTGCTGCTCGCGGCGGCCGCGGCGGCGCTCGCGCTGGCGACCGCGGGCACGGCGCTGGTCAGCCGACGGCTGCTGCGGCAGACCCGCGGCCTCGGGCCGTACGAGATGACCCGGATGTACGAACACCATGACGCGGTGCTGCACGCCGTCCGGGAAGGGGTGCTGATCGTCGGCGGCGACGGCCGGCTGCTGCTCGCCAACGACGAGGCGCACCGGCTGCTGGACCTGCCCGCGGACGCCGAGCGGCGGCATGTGCTGGAGCTGGGCCTGGACGATGTGACGGCCGGGCTGCTGGCCTCGGGCCGGGTCGCCACGGACGAGGTGCACCTGGTGAAGGACCGGCTGCTGGCGATCAACCAGCGGCCCACGGACCTGCGCGGCGGCCCGGCCGGGAGCGTCACCACGCTGCGCGACTCCACCGAACTGCGGGCGCTGTCCGGCCGTGCGGAGGTGGCCCGGGAGCGGCTGAACATGCTGTACGACGCCGGGGTGGGCATCGGCACCAGCCTGGACGTGACGCGTACCGCCGAGGAGCTGGCCGAGCTGGCGGTGCCCCGGTTCGCGGACTTCGCGACGGTGGACCTGTTCGACGCCGTGCTGAACGGCGAGGAGCCCCGGCCCGGGACCGCGCTGCGCCGCGCCGCCTGCACCGGCATCCGCAAGGACGCCCCGCTGTACCCGGCCGGGGAGCGCATCCGGTTCGTCGCCACCTCGCCGCAGGCGCGCAGCCTGACCACCGGACAGTCGGTGGTGGAGCCCCGGCTGCGCGAGGCGCCCGGCTGGCGTGCGCAGGACCTGGAGCGCACCGACCTGGTCCTCGCCTATGGCATCCACTCGCTGCTGACCGTGCCGCTGCGGGCGGGCAGCCTGGTGCTGGGGGTGGCGAACTTCTGGCGCTCGGAGAAGCCGCAGCCGTTCGACGCCGAGGAGCTGGCGCTGGCCGAGGAGCTGGTGGCCCGGGCGGCGGTCTCCATCGACAACGCGCGCCGGTACACCCGCGAGCACAGCATGGCGGTGACCCTCCAGCGCAGTCTGCTGCCGCGGACGCTGCCCGACCAGGGCGCGCTGGAGATCGCCTACCGGTATCTTCCGGCGCAGTCCGGGGTGGGCGGCGACTGGTTCGACGTGTTGCCGCTGTCCGGTGCCCGGGTGGCGCTGGTGGTGGGGGACGTGGTGGGGCACGGGCTGCACGCGGCGGCCACCATGGGCCGGCTGCGCACCGCCGTGCACAACTTCTCCGCACTCGATCTGCCGCCGGACGAACTCCTCGTCCTGCTGGACGAGCTGGTCGGCCGGATCGACCAGGACGAGAACCCCGCGGACGAGGGCGCGCTGGTCACCGGCGCGACCTGCCTGTATGCGGTCTACGACCCGGTCTCCGGGCGGTGCAGCGTGGCCCGGGCCGGCCATCCGCCGCCGGCGCTGGTGCACCCCGACGGCCGGGTGGAGTACCCGGAGGTGCCGGCGGGGCCGCCGCTGGGGCTCGGCGGGCTGCCGTTCGAGACGGCGGACCTGGAGCTGGCGGAGGGCAGCCGGCTGGTGCTGTACACCGACGGGCTGGTGGAGGACCGGGACCGGGACATCGACATCGGTCTCGACCTGTTGCGCGACGCCCTGTTGCGCACACCGGGCGCCTCCGCGGAGGAGACCTGCCGGACGGTGCTGGACCGGCTCCCGGCCCGCCCGAGCGACGACGTCGCGCTGATCGTGGCCCGCACCCGCGTGCTGGGTGCCGACCGGGTCGCGGAGTGGCAGGTGCCGTCCGACCCGGCGGCGGTGTCCGAGGTACGGGGTTCGGTGACCCGGCAGCTGGCCGAGTGGGACCTGGACGAGCTGGCGTTCACCACGGAGCTGGTGCTGAGCGAGCTGGTCACCAACGCGATCCGCTACGGGCGCGGCCCGATCGGCGTACGGCTGCTGCGCGACCGGACGCTGATCTGCGAGGTGTCCGACGGCAGCACGACCTCGCCGCATCTGCGGTACGCGGCGAGCACGGACGAGGGCGGTCGGGGACTGTTCCTGGTCGCCCAGCTCGCCGACCGCTGGGGCACCCGGTACACCCCGCACGGCAAGATCATCTGGGCGGAGCAGCCGCTGCCGTGACGGCGCGCGGCAGGGAGAGGGCCCGGCGGACGTCCGCGCCCCGAGGGGGCGGGCCGCCGGGCCCGTTGCGTGGTGCTCTGCGTCCGAGGCCGGGCGGGGGTCAGCCGCCGTCGAGGCGCGAGCGCAGCAGTTGCTTGCCCATCTCGGCGCCCTTGCGGCTGTCCGCCTGGGCCTTGCGGAACAGCTCCCTCACCTCGTCGTCGTGGTCACGCTCGGCGTCCTGGATGTACGTCTCCAGGCGCAGGGCGTTGTCGAGGCACGCCTCGACGTACCAGATCAGGTCGTAGCTCTTGTCGCGGGTGCCGGTGACCCCGCCCGTCTCGCTGGTGCTGCTGGTCATGCGGGGGCTCCCTCCTTGTCGACTTTGTCAGCATGTGTCCTGTGCGCCCACCGGGTACCCGCCCGACCTGGGGACACACCGTCGAGCCGGGTCAGCCGAGGGCGCGGTCGAGGTTGAAGGCGGCGCTGATCAGGGACAGGTGGGTGAAGGCCTGCGGGAAGTTGCCCTGCTGCTCGCCGGTACGGCCGATCTCCTCGGCGTAGAGGCCCAGGTGGTTGGCGTAGGTGAGCATCTTCTCGAAGGCCAGCCGGGCCTCGTCCAGCCGGCCGGCCCGGACCAGGGCCTCGACGTACCAGAAGGAGCAGATGGAGAAGGTGCCCTCGTCGCCGCGGAGGCCGTCGGGGCTGGCCTGCGGGTCGTAGCGGTAGACCAGGGAGTCGGAGACCAGGTCCTCGGTGAGGGCGTCCAGGGTGGCGAGCCACTTGGGATCGGTGGGGGCGATGAACTTGGCCAGCGGCATCATCAGCAGGGAGGCGTCCAGGACGTCGCTGTCCTCGGCCTGCACGAAGGCACCCCGGCGCGCGGACCAGCCGCGGTCCATGATCCGCCGGTAGACGGTGTCGCGGGCCTGGCCCCAGCGGGGCAGGTCGGCGGGCAGTCCGCGCCGGTTGGCCAGGCGGATGGCCCGCTCGATGGCGACCCAGCACATCAGCCGCGAGTACAGGAAGTTCTTGCGTCCCCCGCGGGTCTCCCACACGCCCTCGTCGGGCTGGTCCCAGTGGTCGCAGACCCAGTCGACCAGGTGGCACACGTCGTCCCACTGGTCGCTGGAGATCGGCTCGGCCCACTTGTCGTAGAGGTACACGGAGTCGATCAGGGCGCCGTAGATGTCGAGCTGGAGCTGGTCGGCGGCCGCGTTGCCGACCCGGACCGGGGCGGAGCCGAGGTGGCCCTCCAGATGCGGCAGTTCGCGTTCGGGCAGGTCGGTACGGCCGTCGATGCCGTACATGATCTGCAACGGGCCGGAGCCCTCGCCGCAGCCGGGGCTGATGTGCGTGGTCACGAACCGCATGAACGCCGCGGCCTCCCCGCTGAAGCCCAGCCGCAGCAGCGCGTAGACGGCGAAGGCGGCGTCGCGTACCCACACATAGCGGTAGTCCCAGTTGCGCTCGCCGCCGAGCTGTTCGGGCAGGCTGGTGGTGGGGGCGGCGACGATGGCGCCGGTGGGGGCGTAGGTGAGCAGTTTCAGGGTGAGCGCGGAGCGGTGCACCATCTCGCGCCAGCGGCCCCGGTAGCGGGACTGGTGCAGCCAGCGCCGCCAGTAGGCGACGGTGGTGTTGAACTCGTGCTCGGCCTCGGCGCAGGCGCAGCCCCGGCTGGCGGTCTCGGCGCCGGCCTGGTCCAGGGTGAACACCGCGGTCTCGCCCTCGCCGAGCTTGAAGTCGGCTCTGGCGTCCCCGGCGTCGTGCTCCAGGGCCACGGTCGAGGTGAGCGCGAGGGACAGCGCGCGGGACTCGAAGAGGACGGTGCCTGCCGTGCCGTCCAGGGGGCGCAGGGTGTGCGGGGCGGCGCCGTACTCGAAGCGGGGTGCGACCAGGGCCCGGAAGGGGACGGTGCCGCGGACGCACACCACGCGCCGGATCAGCCGGTGCCGGCCCGTCCCACCGGGGGCCTCCCCGTTGACGGGCATGAAGTCCTGCACCTCGCCGACGCCGTCCTCGGTGAAGAACCGGGTGATCAGCACATTGGTGTCGGGGAAGTAGAACTGTTTGGTGCGTGCCGGTACGGCGGCGGCCAGCTCGAAGCGACCGCCGCGGTCGGCGTCGAGAATCGCCGCGAAGATGCTGGGGGCGTCGAAGGACGGGCAGCAGTACCAGTCGATCGTGCCGTCGGTGCCGACCAGTGCGACACTGCGCAGATCGCCGATGAGTCCGTGCTCGGCGATCGGCAGATAGCGGGGGCTGCGGGCGGTCTCTCCGGGGAACGGCATCTCGGCCATCGACGGCCTCCCGGTGCGGGTGCGGGGTGATTTCCAGCTTAGGAGCGAGTGCGCCGCCGTGCCGTGGGCAGGCGCTTCGGAGCGCGCCGCGACGCTCTCCGGATGCGGGGGGCGCCGAGGCGGGCAATGGTAGAGGGTGCCCCGTTCGGAGGCACCGGCACGGATGCGGTCATCCGATCCGCTGGAGGAGGCATCATGTCGACATCCACACCCGAAGAGTCCCGTTCCATCGACGACCACTGCACCCCGGACGCCCATCTCCACTCCGCTCCCAAGGGGGGAGTCACCCCGGAGGACCTGGTGATGGCGGCCGGCAGGGACGTCACCCCGCGGAACCTCGACTGGGCGCGCCGCAAGATGGAGGCCGAGGGCCCTGCGGCCATCGAGAGGCTGCTGCCCTGAGGGCGGTCCGCGTCCCGCGGTAGCGCGGGCCGCGACAGTGCAGGTCGGGGGCCGGGTGCGGGGTGGTGGGGGGCTGCTCGCGCAGTTCCCCGCGCCCCTGAGGTGGTCTGCGCCCGGCCCCGCCGGCACGGCCCCCGCGACCCGGCCGCGGAAACGCAGGCCCGGGGGCCGGGTGCGGGGTCGTGGGGGCTGGTCGCGGTCTGGGGCGGGTCAGTCGGGGAGGGAGTTGTCGTCCGGGATGATGTGGACCGCTGCTTCCTCCGCGCCTGCCGCGCCCGCGTCGATGCCGACGTCGTCGGCGATCTCTTCCTTGGTCGTGGCGGTGTGGGCGCCCTCGTCCGGGGCGACCAGGCGGCCGGCGCGGGTGTCGCCGGCTTCGGGGTCGATCGGCTCGCCCTCGCCGCCGGGCAGGTCGCCGATGTCGTCGCCGACCGGTGCGCCGGTGTCCGGGACCTCCTGGGCGAGCCGCTCGTCCAGGGTCTCCCCCGCGCGCTGCTCGGCGGCGGTGGTGCCCTGCTTGGTGACGCCGAGGGGGCGTTCGGGCGGGGAGTAGCCCTCGTCGAGGACGTCGTCGTAGGTGCGCTCGTCGAGCGCGTCCTGGAGGTCCAGGGGCCCGGCGTCCTCCTGTTCCTCGTTGGTTCCGGTGGGCTGGTAGGCGTCGTCCGCCATCGGGGTCCGCTCCTCGTACTGGTCGCTCATGGTCGCCTCCTGCCTGTTGTTCGGCTCGTGGGCGGTCCCGGTCCGCGTACCCGCAGAGGGCGGCTTGATCCCGCCGGTCAGTCGGCGGGCTGCTCGGCCAGCTCCGCCGTCCACCGCTCCTCGATGCGGGCGGCCTTCCACACCAGCAGGGCCACGGCCCAGGTGGCGAAGAACAGTCCGACGATGACGAAGCCGACCGTGTTGAGGTCGAGGCCCGAGACCCAGTCCCAGAAGGGACCGTGCAGATCGAGCCGGTCGGCGAGCAGGCCGAGGAGTTCGACGGTGCCGATGAGCAGGGCGACGGCCACCGACAGGCCGGTGATGGTGAGGTTGTAGTAGACCTTGCGGACCGGCTTGGAGAACGCCCAGCCGTAGGCGAAGTTCATGAACGTGCCGTCGATGGTGTCCAGCAGCGACATGCCCGCCGCGAACAGCACGGGCAGCGTGAGGATGGCGTACCAGGGCAGTCCGGAGGCCGCGCCGGAGCCCGCGAGGACCAGCAGCGCGATCTCCGTCGCGGTGTCGAAGCCGAGGCCGAACAGCAGGCCCAGCGGGTACATCTGCCAGGGCTTGGTGATGGCGCCGGTGACCCGTCCGAGCAGACGGTTCATGAAACCGCGGTTGTTCAGCTGGGTCTCCAGGGCGGCCTCGTCGTACGCGCCGGAGCGCATGCGCCGGAAGACCTTCCAGATGCCGGCGAGGACGACCAGGTTGATGCCGGCGATCAGGTAGAGGAAGGTGCCGGAGACGGTCGTACCGATCAGGCCGGTGACCTCGTGCAGCCGGGAGTTGTCGGCGCGGACCGGGCCGACGAGGGCTTTCATGCCGAGCGAGAGCAGCAGGGACAGGCCGAAGACGACGCTGGAGTGGCCGAGGGAGAACCAGAAGCCGACGGAGAGCGGCCGCTGTCCCCCGCCCATCAGCTTCCGGGTGGTGTTGTCGATCGCCGCGATGTGGTCGGCGTCGAAGGCGTGCCGCATGCCCAGCGTGTACGCGGTCACGCCGATGCCGACACCGAAGGTCTCGGTGCCGGCGCGCAGGTGCTGGGGCGCGACGATGCCGACCAGGGTGCCCCAGCCGATGATGTGCAGCGCCAGTACGAAGGCGGCCATGGAGCCGACCCTGATCCACTCCTGCCGGGTCATGGAGCATCTTTCGTGTCGTGCGGTACGGCCGCACCGCGCGGCCACATGCCATCCTCTCGTAACTGCAAACGATGTGCAGCAAAGGGCGCGACAGGCCTTTCCCATGAGAGGGAAAAGCCCGCGGCCGATCAGGCGGAGAACATGCCGCTGCCCAGCCAGTCCTTGGCGTCGCGCACGCCGGGCAGGGCGAAGAAGTAGCCGCCGCCCGTCGGCGAGATGTAGTCGACCAGCGGTTCGTCGATCAGCCGGGTCTGGGTGGCCTCGAACTGGCGCTTGACGTCCTGCTGGTAGCAGCAGAAGACCAGGCCCATGTCGAGGTTGCCGACGTTGTCCACGCCCCGGTCGTAGTTGTAGCCCCGGCGCAGGATGCGGCTGCTGTCGGTGTCGGCGGTGCGCGGGTTGGCGAGGCGGATGTGGGAGTCCAGCGGGATCGCGGTGCCGTGCGGGTCCTTGGCATAGTTCGGGATGTCGGTCTCGACGGCGCCGTCGAGCGGGGCGCCGGTGTCCTTGCGGCGGCCGAACATCTTCTCCTGCTCGCTGAGCGAGACCCGGTCCCAGAACTCGACCAGCATGCGGATGATCCGGATGACCTGGTAGCTGCCGCCCCTGGTCCAGGCGGGCTCGCCCTGGCCGTCGCCGACCCAGATCAGCCGGTCGGTCTCGCGGGCGGAGTGCACGTCCGGGTTGGCGATGCCGTCCTTGAAGCCCAGCAGGTTCCGGCCGGCGCCGGTGGGGCGCGGGCCGGTCTGGAAGCCGTCGATGCGCCACTTGATCTGCATCGCGCCGCGGGTGTGCCGGGCGATGTCGCGCAGCGCGTGCAGCACGGTGTCCTGGCTCTGCGCGCAGATCTGGAGCGACAGGTCGCCGTGGCACTCGGCCGGGTTCAGGTTGTCGTTGGGGAAGGTCCGCATCGGGGTGAGCCGGGCGGGCCTGGCCTTGGCGAGGCCGTAGCGGTCGTCGAAGAGGGAGGCGCCGGCGCCGAGGGTGACGGTGAGGCCGTCGGAGGGGACCTCCGGGCCGAGGATGCCGTTGTCCGAGGGCGGCGCGCCGACGCCCAGGTCGGTGGGGGTGCCGCCGGAGGTGAGGAACCGGGCCCGCTCGGTGATGGTCTTGAGCAGCTCGGTGAGGCCCTTGCGGTCGTCCGCGATGACGTCCAGGGAGACGAAGGTGGCTGCCGCCGGGGCGGGGGTGACGATGCCGGCCTGGTGGGCGCCGTGGAAGGGCACCCGCACGGAGCCGTCCGGGCCGGTGGTCTGCGCCTGGGCGGTGCCGCCGCTCTCGCCGAGCGCGAAGCCGCCGCCGGCCAGGACCGCTCCGGCGGCGCCGGCGCCCAGCGCGGTCCGCACGAAGGAGCGGCGGGCGGGGCCGGCCGGGCAGGCCGGCGTCTCGGCAGTGGACATCGCGGGGTTCCCTTCGGTGTGCGGGTGGTGCTCAGTGGTCGTCGGGCGGGCGTCGGCCATCAGGCGGACTTCCGGATCTCGAGCAGGGCCGGGACCGGGGCGAGGTCTTCCAGCAGCTGGCCGGTGGCGCCGTCGATCCGCTGCCGGTCGGCGGCGGTGAGCTTGTCGACGGGGGTCCAGGAGGCTCCGTCGTGGGCGGCGTCCAGGAACTTCTGGAGCCGGGCGATGTCCGCGTCGACCGCGGGCAGCAGCTTCGGCGCGCGGGTGGTGATCAGCGGCTTGAGCACGGTGAGCAGCTCACGGGTGCCGGCGAGGTTGGCGTCGGCGGTGGCGAGGTTGGTCCCGCTGCCCTCGTCGGTGTCGCCGGTCAGCTCGAACTGGAGGGTGTTCTCCAGGATCTCGTGGGCCCGCAGCGGCAGGTCGCCCGGGTCGAAGGCCTGGCGGGGGAAGGCCTTGCGCAGCCCGTCGGCGTCGGTGGCGAGCTGCCGGGCCGGACCGCTCAGGTCCTTGGCGGACTGGCCGTGCCACAGGCCGTACTCGATGCGCAGGAACCCGGTGAAGTCCTTGTCGTGCTCGCCGTCCGGGAGGCCGTCGGCGCGCCCGTCGATCTTCTGGTCGAAGTCCTCGAAGGTGCCGTAGGCGGCGCCGAGGGAGGCGTAGGTGCGGTGGGCGGTGAGCCAGTCGGTGCGGGCCTTGCCGAGGTGGTTGTGGTCGATGTCGTCGGCGAGGGTGCGGGTCTGGCCGACGAGGGTGTCCAGGCCCTGCTGGACGTACGCCTTGTACGCCTTCAGGGGAGCGGCGAGGTCCTGCTCGGAGACGGGGACGACGGGCTTGGCCGCGCCGCCGCCGGTGACGCTGACGGACCGGGAGGTGACGGCCTTGCCGCCGGTGGGGACGCAGCGCCAGGCGTAGGTGCCGCCGGAGACGGTGGCGACGAGGGCGCGGGTGGTGCCGGGGGCGAGGCCCTCGATCTCGCCGTAGACGGCGTTGGTCGACGGGTCGACCAGGTACACCTCGGAGGTCTTGCCTCCGGTGTTGTGCATCTGGAAGGTCTGCCGGCCGGGCTTGGGGGCGGTGAAGCCCTTGCCGCACTCGGTCTCGGAGACGGCGACGGTCTGGTCGCCGGCGGGCTTGGGCCGGGAGAGGGTGACGACGAGTCCGGCGATCACGGCGGGTACGGCGACCACGGCGACCGGGACCACCCAGACCGGCCGTCGGCGCTCTCGGGCCTGCGGCGCGGGCCGCTCGGCGGCGGGCTTCGGGGCCGTGGCCCGTACGCCGCGGACGAACAGCGTCATCACGACGGCCAGATAGCCGGCGTAGCCCGCCACCTGGAGCCAGGTCATGGTCGGGGTCAGGTTGAAGACGCCCTGGACGAGGGTGCTGTACCAGGAGCCGGCGTCGACGCTGCCGGCGAGGTCGACCGCGTAGGCGGTCTTGCCGGGCAGCACCCCGCCCTCCTGGAGGTCGCGCAGGCCGTAGCCGAGGACGCCGGCGGCGATGACGATCAGGACGGCGCCGGTGGCGGTGAAGAACCTCGTCAGGTTGATCTTGAGTACGCGCCGGTACAGGCCCCAGCACAGGCCGGCCGCGAGGACCAGGCCGATGGCGGCGCCGGTCAGCGGACCGCCCGACTCGCCGGCCGCCTGGGCGGTGGTCCACAGGAACAGGGCCGTCTCCAGGCCCTCACGCCCGACGGCGAGGAAGGAGGTGAGGATCAGCATCCCGGAGCCCATGGCGAGGGCGCCGGTGACCTTCTCCTTCAGCTCGCCGGAGAGGCTGCGGGCCGAGCGGCGCATCCAGAACACCATCGCGGTGACGAAGGCGACGGCGATGACGCTCAGGGTGCCACCGAAGGCCTCCTGCGCGGTCTGCGGCATGGACGCGGCGGTGAAGGTGAGGACGGCGCCGAAGCTCATCGCGACGGCGATCGCGGCCAGCACTCCGGTCCACACCTGGGGCAGCCGGGACCGCGCCTCGGCCCGCACCAGGGTTGCGACCAGGATGGAGACGATGAGTCCCGCTTCGAGTCCTTCCCTCAGTCCGATCAGGAAACTCGGAAACGCGTCGTCCCACATGCCCTGGAGCCCTCCCGCTTACTTAGTGAAGGCATGCCTTACCTTCGCCGACCATCATGACGATGACCATGTAGTCAACCGGTCATGAAGAAGCAATCGAAAGGCAAAGTCCGGGAACCATCGACCCTCCTCGTTCGTCTGGGGTTCGACAGACCGTCTACAAATGTGTAGTCACATTCGGTTGAAGCAAGTCGAAGGAAAGGGCGTGCGGCGATGGCCCCTCCCCCTCATTCGGTGTCGCAGCTCGCGGTCAACGTGCTCGACGCCCATTCGCTGCTGTCCGCCTTCGGCGTGCTCGGCGTCGGCGTGGTGCTGTTCGCCGAGACGGGACTGCTGATCGGGTTCTTCCTGCCCGGGGACTCGCTGCTGTTCACGGCGGGGCTGCTGTGCACGGGCTCCGCGGACCGCGGGGTGCATCTCTCGCTCGGGCCGCTGCTCGGCGCGGCGGCCGTCGGCGCCCTGGCCGGCTCGCAGTGCGGGTTCGTGCTCGGCCGGAAGGCGGGCGGCACCCTGCTGGCGCGCAGCCGTTCGGCCAAGCTCCAGGAAGGCGCCCGGCGCGCCGAGGAGCTGCTGGGGCGGTACGGCCACGCCAAGGCGATCGTGCTGGCCCGCTTCGTGCCGGTGGTGCGGACGGTGCTGAACCCGATGGCGGGCGCGCTGGGCGTGCCGGTGCGCACGTTCACCCTCTGGCAGATCGCCGGCGGTCTGCTGTGGAGCGTCGGCCTCACCCTCGCCGGGTACGCGCTGGGCTCCTCCGTGCCGAGCATCGACACGTATCTGCTGCCGGTGATCGCCCTGATCGTCGCGGTGTCGCTGATCCCGGTGGCCGCCGAGGTGCTGCGCTCCCGCCGGGCCGCCAAGGAGGCCCGGGGATGAATCTGGCTCTCTCGGGCGGCTCCGTCGACGGAGCCCTCTACCGGGACGTGGTGGATCTCGCCCACCGCTCCCCCGGCTGGCTGGACCACGCCATATCCGTGTGGTCGGCGTACGGTCTCGCGGCGTTCGCGGTGCTCATGGTGGTGGGCTGGTGGCGGGCCCGCCGCGAGGGCGCGGCCGCGAGCCTCACGGCCCTGACCGTGCCGGTGGCGGTCGTGGTGGCGTACGCCGTGAACAGCGGCCTGAAGCTGCTGGTGCGCGAGGACCGGCCCTGCCGCCACCTGGCCTTCCGCACCCTGGAGGCGTGCCCGGCGCGGGGTGACTGGTCCTTCCCGAGCAACCACGCGACGATCGCCGTCGCCGCCGCGGCCGCACTCTTCTTCGTCTCCCGCCGTCTGGGGATCCTGGCCTCGGTGTGCGCGCTCGCCATGGTCGCCTCCCGGGTGTGGGTGGGGGTGCACTACCCGCACGACGTCGCCGTCGGGGCGGTGGTCGGCGCGGTGCTCGGCACGCTGGTCATGCGGGTGCTGCGGCGATGGCCGGCGGACCTGGCAGGACGTCTGGCGGCGGGCCGGCTCCGGCCCCTGCTGGTGTCGTGAACCGCCGGGCTGCCCCGCGCCTCGCGCTCCTGGTGGGCCTGGGAGCCTGGGCGGCGTTCGCGCTGCTCGCGGGGCTGGTGGCCGCCGGGCACGGCGCCCCGTCGGCCCTGGACCGGGCGCTGCTGTCCTGGTCCGTCGGCCACCGCCCGCCGGTGGCGGTGGCCGTGGCCCGCGGTCTGACCGCGACCGGCACGGGCGCCGTCCCCTACGCCCTGGCGGCCCTGGCCGGGCTGATCGCCGCCCGCACCCCGCGGCAGCGGCTGCCGGCGGCCCTGCTCGGCATGGTCTGCCTCGCCGCGGGCCAGGCCGTGCGGTACGGCGTGATGGACCTCGTCGCCCGGGCCCGCCCGCCGCACGCCGGCTGGCGCACCTCTGCCTCGGGGTGGTCCTTCCCGTCGGGCCACACCACCACGGCCGCGCTGGCCGCGGGGCTGCTGGTGCTCGCCCTCTGCCTGCGCGCCCCGCGGGGCCGGACCGTGCTGTGCGGGGCGGCCGTCTGCTGGGCCGCGGCGGTCGGGCTCACCCGCGTCTTCCTCGGCGTGCACTGGTTCACCGACGTCCTCGGCGGCTGGCTGTTCGCCACCGGCTGGCTGGCGCTCCTGCTCGCCGCGGCGACGCGACGGCCCCCCGGCCGTCTCCTCCCCGCACCCGGTGGAACAGCGCCGCCGACCCCATCCGACGCCGACGGCGCCGCCGGTACAGGTGGGCCGGGTCGGGGTCGGTGACCCCGTCGGTCCTCGTGGTGCCGGTCATGGGGCGCCCGATCGGAGCGGACGCGCGCTACGGAACCGGCTCGGGCTCCGGCTGCTGCGCGATGCGGTCGCGCCGGGGCAGCAGCAGCGGGGTGGCCAGGATGAGCAGTCCCGCGACGGTGAGAGCGGTGCGCGGGCCGGTGGCGTCGGCGAGCAGCCCGCCGAGCGCGGTGCAGACGGCGATGGACGCCTGCTGGCCGATCGACCAGGCCGACAGGGTGCGGGCGACGAGCTGCTGGGGTGTGCGTTCGAGCCGGTAGGTGGCGAGCACCGGGGTGTACAGACTCATGTTGATGATGATCGCCAGCTCGACCGCGATCACCGTGACGAGCCCGACGACGCCGGGACGGACGAAGGCCAGGCCGATCAGCCAGACCGCGCGCAGCGTGCCGACGGTCCGGAAGACCCGTTCGCGGCCGTGGCGGGCCACGACACGGCGGGCCAGCCGGGAGCCGACGAGTCCGCCGAGACAGGGGGCGGCGAAGGCGAGGCCGTACTGCCAGGGCGGGAAGTGGAGCCGGCTCAGGAGGAGCACGGCGAGCAGCGGCTCGGTGGCCATGATCAGACCGGAGACGAGCATGTTGTTCAGGTACAGCGCCCGCAGAGCGGGGTCGCCCATGATGTGCCGCCAGCCGTGGAGCAACGCGCCCGCCCGGGCCGGGCTCCCGACCGTCCGTCGCGGCGCTTCCTCCCGGTCGCGGATCGCGGTGAGGGCCAACGCGGACAGCAGGTAGCTGAGCGCGTCGGCCACCACGGTGGTGACCGGCCCGAACCGGGCGATCGCCGCCCCGCCCAGCGGGGGTCCGACCGCGATGGAGCTCCAGTTCGTGGACTCGAACCGCGCATTCGCCACGAGCAGGTCCTCCTGCCGGACGAGGGCCTTGAGGCAGGCGCCGCTCGCCGCGTTGAACGCGATCTTGGCCGCGGCGACCACGGCCGAGATCACGAGCAGCTGGACGAAGCCGAGCCGGCCGAAGGCGTAGGCGACCGGGATGGTCGCCATGGCCGCGAACCGGGTCAGGTCCATCGCGATCATGACCGGGCGCTTGCGCCGGATCTCCACCCAGGGTGCGAGCGGCACCGCGATCAGCGCGCCCACCGCCGGTCCCACCGCGGACAGTGCGGACACCTCGGCGGGGTGGGCGTGCAACACCAGTACGGCGATCAGTGGCAGTGCCCCGAACCCCAGCCCGGACCCGTAGGCACTCACCGCGTACGCCGTCCACAGCCAGCCGAACTGCCGGCCCAGCGGTCGCCTGCCCACCATCCTCGACGCTCCCCTTCACATCCCACCGAACAAACCGGCGTTGACCATGAGAGCTAAGCGAGCGGCGCAACCGCAGGTCAAACAACCGTCCTGCGGAGTGTTCACAACCATCGGTTGTTGCCTAAGGTGGCCGGCGTGGACCTCGAAGCAGTGCGTACGTTCGTCGCCGTCGCGGAATCGGGCCAGTTCCAGCGAGCCGCCACCGATCTGTCGATCACCCAGCAGGCCGTCTCCAAGCGCATCGCCGCGCTGGAACGCAGCCTGGGTGTGCGGCTGTTCACCCGCACCGCGCGCGGCGCCGAGCTCACCATCGACGGGCAGGCCTTCCTCGCTCACGCGCACGAGCTGCTGCGGGTCGCCGAACGCGCGGTCGCGTCCGTGCGCACGGGCCACCGTCCCCTGCGCGTCGACATCATCGCCTCACGCGGTGCGGCCTCGGGCCTGATGCGGGCGTTCCACCGCGCCCACCCCGAGATCGACCTCGACGTGGTGATGCTGCTCGACATCGAGACGGCCGTCGCCGCCATCCGGACCGGCGCGATCGACGCCTCCTTCCGCGCCGTCGCCGCGCCCGGCCGCCCCTTCCCGGAGGACATCGACTCCGTGCGGGTGCTCGACGAGCCGCTCGAACTCCTCACCGGCCCCGCCCACGCACTGGCCGGCGCCCGGTCGGTGCCCCTCGCCCGGCTCGCCGGGCACCGGATCTGGATGCCGGGCATCGTTCCCGGCAGCGAGTGGGCCGCCTACTACGACGACCTCGTCGCCGAGTTCTCGCTCACCATCGAGGCGACCGGGCCCAACTTCGGCTCCGACGCGCTCCTCGACACCGTCGCCGACACTCCGGCCCTGGCCACCTTCATGGGCGGGCACACCCGCCTCGTCTGGCCCGCCGGCCATGGTCTGCGCCGCATCCCGGTGACCGACCCGATGCCCGTCTACCCGCACTCGCTCCTCTGGCACCGCGACAATCCCCACCCGGCACTGGCCACCCTCCGCGCCCACCTCGCCACCGCAGCGGGGAGCCACGACGCCGCCGGAACCTGGCGGCCGGACTGGGTGCTTCCGCACTGACCTGCGCCTCGCCCAGCAGACCCCGGCTGGAAAGCGCCGTCGCTCACAGCGCCCCCCGACGCACCAGCACACCCAGCACCAGCAGGCCGGGCAGCAGGGGCAGCCACACGGTCAGCAGCCGGTAGCCCAGCACCGCGGAGGCGGCGGCCGCGGCGGGGGTTCCCGAGGTGGTCAGGGCGAAGGCGAGGACGGCGTCCAGGGAGCCGAGGCCGCCCGGGGTGGGCAGCAGGGCGGCGGCACTGCTGGCGGCGAGGTACAGCAGGGCCACCGCGAGCGGCGGCAGGGGCAGGGCGACGGCCCGGGTGACGGCGATGAGGACCAGCGCGTGCAGCAAGGCGAAGGCGAGGGAACCGCCCCAGAGGGCCGCCGCACGGGCCGGGTGGAGATGCAGTGCGCGCAGGTCGCCGAGGACGGCGGCGAGCGCCCTCCGGCAGCGCGACCCCACCGGCGTCACCGCCAGCACCGCCAGGACCGGGACGGCACCCAGCGCGCCCGCGAGCACGGCCGGGGGTACGGGCGGCAGGCGCAGCAGGCCGGGGCAGGCCGGGGCGAGCAGTGCGATGAGCGCGAGGCGGACGACGGCGCCGGCGGTGGCCTTCACGGCGAGCGCACCGGCCGAGCGCCCCGCCGGCAGCCCGCAGCGCATCAGGAAGCGGAGGTTGACGGCCCCGGCGCCGAGCCCCGCGGGCAGCAGGTGGTTGGCGGCGGAGGCGGCGAACTGGGCGGCGAGCAGCCTGGGGCCGGGCAGGCGTCGGAGGACCGCTCCCTGCTGGGCGAGCGCCGCGGCCGCCCAGGTGCCCAGGGCCGCGCTCGCCCCCACCAGCAGCCAGCCGGTGTCGGCCCCGGCCAGCCGCCCGGCACCGCTCGCCAGCACGGACCAGTGCCGGCGGGCCAGATACAGGGCGCCGAGCAGCACGGCGAGGCAGACTCCGGCGTGCCAGCGGGCCCGGCGCCGGCCGGTACGGGCGCCGGGGGGCGTGCTGCCGTGCGGAAGCAGAGGCGTCTGCGCCTCTGGGGACGCCTGTGTCGCGCCCGCCGGTGACGTCATGAGCCATCCTCCGGCACGACGTGGGAGAGCCACCGGCCTGCGGACCGTACGGATGCCGGGGCACGGACCACGGCCGTGGTGGTGTCGGCGGCGTGGCCGTACGTCGCGGCGCGGAACGCGGTGGGAACGGCCCCGGCCCGGGTGAGCGTGACCGTCTCGTCCCGGCCGAGGCCCCGGCCGGGGCGTACGACGGCACCGTGCAACCACTCCCGCCCCCGTGAGGCCCCCGCCGGGTGCGCGCGGCGCGGACCGACGCGTGCGGCGTGCCCGCTGCCGGCCATCCTTCACCCCCCGCCCGCGTAGTCGGCGAAACACCGCCAAACTACCCCGGCTCCGGGCCGTTTGCCGGGAAGCGGTCGGCCGACCGGCCGAGGGATCCAGGCCTTTCTTCCGGATCTTGCCGGCGTCGCGGGCCCTGGCGGCCCCGGTCCGGTCGCCGCCCTGCGCGCACGGCCGCGCGCGACGCCGGCGGTGCTCAGCCGCCGTTCGGCGCCCGGTGCGGGGGCTGCTCCGGGGCCGGACGGCGGACCGCGGGGGGTACCGCCCGCACCGCCGGTCCCCCGCAGCTCACCGTCACCGGCTCGTCATGGTGGCGAAGGGTGAGCGGCGGGCCGTCCAGCAGGGTGTACACCGTCTTGTCGGCGCCGATGTCGACCCGCAGCCGGCGGCCCCGGAACTGCACGGTGAAGGCGAGCCGGTGCAGCCGTTCGGGCAGCCGGGGCGCGAACCGGAGCCGCTCGCCGGCCCTGCGCAGCCCGCCGAACCCGGCCACCAGCGCCATCCAGGTACCGGCCAGGGACGCGATGTGCAGCCCGTCCCGGGTGTTGTGCTCCAGGTCCTGGAGGTCCATCAGCGCGGCCTCGGCGGTGTAGTCGTAGGCGAGGTCGAGATGGCCCGTCCGCGCGGCGACGACAGCCTGGCAGCAGGCGGACAGCGAGGAGTCGCGGACGGTCAGCGGCTCGTAGTAGGCGAAGTTCCGGGCGATCTGCTCCTCGTCGTACCGCTCGGCGAACCAGGCGTCGCACGTGTACATGGCCAGCACCAGGTCGGCCTGTTTCACGACCTGCTTGCGGTACAGGTCGAAGTAGGGGAAGTGGAGCAGCAGCGGGTACTGCTCGGGGCGGGTGCCGGCGAAGTCCCAGCGCTGGTAGCGGGTGAACCCTGCGTGCTGCTCGTGGACGCCGAGTTCGGTGTTGTACGGCACGTGCATGGCGCCGGCCGCGTCCCGCCAGGCGGCGCTCTCCTCCTCGTCCACGCCGAGCCGCCGTGCCTCGCGCGGGTGGCGTTCGACGGCGTCGGCGGCGGCGAGCAGGTTCTGCCGGGCCATCAGGTTGGTGTAGGTGTTGTCGTCGGCGACCGCGCTGTACTCGTCGGGGCCGGTGACGCCGTCGATGTGGAAGACGCCGTGCGCGTCGTGGTGGCCCAGCGAGCGCCACAGCCGGGCGGTCTCCACCAGCAGTTCCACGCCCGCCTCCCGCTCGAAGTCGGTGTCGCCGGTGGCCTCGACGTACCGGACGACGGCGTCGGCGATGCCGGCGTTGACGTGGAAGCCGGCGGTGCCGGCCGGCCAATAGGCCGAGCCTTCCGCGCCGGCGATGGTCCGCCAGGGGAACGCGGCGCCGGCGAGCCCGAGTTGGGCCGCGCGCTCGCGGGCCTCGTCGAGGGTGGCGTGCCGCCAGCGCAGCGCCTCGGCGACGGCGGCCGGCGCGGTGTGGGTGAGCACCGGCAGGACGAACATCTCGGTGTCCCAGAAGGCGTGCCCGTCGTAGCCGGAGCCGGTCAGCCCCTTCGCGGGTATCGCGCGTTGTTCGGCGCGGGCCCCGGCCTGGAACACATGGAAGAGCGCGAACCGGACGGCCTGCTGGATCTCCTCGTCGCCTGCCACCTCGACGTCGGCGCGGTCCCAGAAGTCGTCCAGGCAGGCCCGCTGTTCGGCGAGCAGGCCCGGCCAGCCGTCGTGCGCGGCGGCGGCGAGCGCGGCGTCGACCTGGTCGGCCATCGCGGGCAGTGAGCGGGTGCCGGACCAGCCGTGGGCGACCAGCTTCTCCAGCCGGAGCGTCTGTCCGGGCTCCAGCACGGAGGTGACGGTCAGCCGGGCCACGTCGGTGCCGCTCTCGCTGCTGGTGGTGGTGCGCTCCGGGCCGCTGACGACGTGGTCGGCGGCGACGGCGACCCGGAGGCCGCTGCGCCGGGTGCGGTGCACGAGGCGCAGCCGGTGGCCGGCGGCGAAGTGGTCCTCCGGTTCCAGCGGTGACTGGAGGGCCATCGCGGCGCGCGGGTCGTCGGCGGTCTCGGGCAGGCTCTCGTTGGCGACCAGCTCCGACTGGATCACCACCCGGGTGCGGCGGTCGACGGCCCGCACCTCGTAGGCGATGGCGGCGACGGCCCGCTGGGTGAGCGACACCAGCCGGGTGGAGCGCACCTGGACCGTGGAGCCGGCCGGGGAGGTCCACTCGCAGGTGCGTTCCAGCACCCCGCGGCGCAGGTCCAGCACCCGCTCGTGGCCGACGAGCCGGCCGTAGCGCAGGTCGAACGGCTCGTCGTCCACCAGCAGCCGCAGGATCTTTCCGTTGGTGACGTTGATGACCGTCTGGCCGGACTCGGGGTAGCCGTAGCCGGCCTCCGCGTACGGCAGCGGGTGCAGCTCGTGCACGCCGTTGAGGTAGCTGCCGGGCAGGCCGTGCGGCTCGCCCTCGTCGAGGTTGCCGCGCCAGCCGACATGGCCGTTGGACAGCGCGAACACGGACTCGCTCTGGGCGAGGACGTCGAGGTTCAGGGCGGTCTCGCGGACGGCCCAGGGCTCGACGGCGTACGACCGGTCGGTGATCACCGTTCGCCTCCCAGCTCGGCGAGGTCCTTGACGACGACCGACGCGCCGTGCGCGGCCAGCGCGTCGCTCTGGCCGACCCGGTCGACGCCGACGACGTACCCGAAGCCGCCCGCGCGCCCGGCGTCCATCCCGGCCAGCGCGTCCTCGAAGACGGCCGCGTGTTCCGGGGCGACGCCCAGCTCCTGCGCGGCGGCGAGGAAGGTGTCGGGGTGCGGCTTGCCCGGCAGGTTCCGTTCCGCGGCGACCACCCCGTCGATCCGTACGTCGAAGTAGTGCTCGGCGTCGACCGCCCGCAGTACGTCCCGGCAGTTGGCGCTGGAGGAGACGATCGCGGTGCCCAGCCCGGCGGCGCGCACGGCCGTCAGATAGCGGATGGTGCCCGGATAGGCCTGGACGCCGCCGGTGCGGATCTTCTCCAGCAGCAGCTCGTTCTTGCGGTTGCCGAGCCCGTGCACGGTGAGGGCGTCCGGCGGGTCGGCGGGGGTGCCCTCGGGCAGGTGGATGCCGCGGGAGGCGAGGAAGGCGCGCACTCCGTCGGCGCGGGGGCGTCCGTCGACGTACTCGTCGTAGTCGGCGACCGGGTCGAACGGCCGGGCCCGCGGGCCCTCGTGGTCCCGCAGGAACGCGTCGAACGTCTCCTTCCAGGCGGCCGCGTGCACGACCGCCGTTTTGGTGACGACCCCGTCCAGGTCGAAGAGGCAGGCTTGAATGGTGTCGGGCAGACCGAGCTGACTCATACCGGGCACTGTTCCCCGCAGGGCGCCGTCCAGTGAGTGGCGCACGCCACATGTTCCGTGGGCGGCTGCTGGCACACTCTGCTGTGTGCCGCTGACCTTCGACGACCTCCTCGACCGCGCCCGCTCCCTCGCCGGGGGCGGTGGCCGTGCCCTGCTCGGGATCGCGGGCAGTCCGGGCGCGGGCAAGACGACGCTCGCGGAGCACCTGGTGCGCGCCCTGAACGCGGACGGGCGGTGCCCTGCGGCGCATGTCCCGATGGACGGCTTCCATCTGGCGGACGCCGAACTGGACCGGCTCGGCCGCCGGGACCGCAAGGGCGCCCCGGACACCTTCGACGCGGCCGGGTACGCGGCGCTGCTGCGGCGGCTGCGCGAGGAGACCGGCGAGGTGGTGTACGCGCCGGGCTTCGAGCGGGTGCTGGAGCAGCCGCTCGCGGGTGCGATCCCGGTGCCGGCCGCCGCCCGGCTGGTGGTGACCGAGGGGAACTACCTGCTGCTGGCGGAGGGTTCGTGGGCGCGGGTGCGGCCGTGTCTGGACGAGGTGTGGTTCTGCGAGATGCCCGAGGAGGAGCGGATCCGGCGGCTGATCGCCCGGCACGAGGAGTTCGGCAAGGACCGTGCGGCGGCGGTGGCCTGGGTGCTGGGCACCGACCAGCACAACGCCGAGCTGATCGCCACGACCCGGGAGCGGGCGGATCTGGTGGTGCCGACCGGGGACCTCGCGTACTGAGCGGCCCGGCGGTCAGCGGTCGAGGGTCAGTTCCGGTTCCCCCCGCTCGTCGCCGGCCGGGTGTCCGATCAGCGCCGTGAACGCCTCGGTGCGTACGGTCAGTCCCCGGGGTCCGGCCGTGAGGACGGGCGTGTACGGTCCGCGCTCGCCGTACCGGACGGCGAAGACGTGCAGCCCCTGTGGGGCGCCCGGTGCCGGGTCGGCCTCCAGGGCGGTGGAGGAGACCAGATGGCTCCAGCCCTGGTCCGGGTCGCCGTAGCCGCGCGGGTCGGCGGCGAGCGCGAACGCCGCCTGTTCCTGGGTGAGTCCGGCGCGGGCGTCGAAGTGGTCGGGGCCGGGGCGCTCCGGGTGGGTGAGGCGCAGCCCGGCCGCGGCGGCGACCTCGCCCTCGGAGGTACGGCACACACGGTCGCCGTCGTCGGCGGCGTACGGCATGCCGGACAGCAGGTACGGCGTCCCGTCGAGCCGTTCCACGGCGACCGTCAGCCACAGCCGGACGCCGTCGGTGACGTACAGCGAGCGGATGTGGCGCAGCACATGGTCCCGGCCGACGACGGGCTTGGTGACCAGTTTCGCGGCGAGTTCGGCGGTGCGGACGTCCCGGACCCGGACCTCGCCCATCGGGCGGCACAGCAGGAAGCCGTCCGTGACCGGGCCGAAGCCGTGCTGGCGGTGGACGGCGGCGGGCAGGTAGTAGGTGCCGCCCGCTTCGAGCAGCGCGGGGGTCATCCGGCTGTCGAAGGCGACCGAGACCCTGCCCGAGCGCAGCTGGTGGCGGACGGGTGCGGCGGAGGGGGTGCGGTGCCAGCGGGCGGTGTCCTGGATCTGCCAGACCAGCATGAAGGCGAAGTGGCCGTCGACGGCGCCGTCGGGCCCGACCGCGTGCCGGCCCCACCGGCTGTCGCCGCGGTAGCGGCCGAGGTCGGCGCCGATGCGGGCGCCGAAGTAGCGCAGTCCGAGGACGGCTTCGAAGCCGGAGTGCTGTTCGCTGTAGCGGGGGCCGCCGACGTCGTAGCCGCCGGAGGTCAGCCGGGCGTCCAGGTAGCGGGCGAGGGTGTCGCCGTCCTCGGCGAACATCTCCGCGCCGCTGACCCGGTGGGCCTGGGCGAGGAACGACAGGGAGATGGGGCCGTAGTTGTTGTCGTAGGCGCCGCCGTGCTCGGGCGGCAGCAGGGCCCCGCGGTCGCGGACCCGGTGGGCGCGGATCTCGTCGGTGTACAGGCCGAGGGCCCGGGCGCGGACCGGTTCGGCGTCGCCGGGCGGGAGATGGCGGGCCAGCATCAGGCCGCCGACCACACAGCCGATGGCCTGGTTGCCCGCCGCCTGCGGGTTGAAGAAGGTGGCCTCGGTGAGCCAGCGCCAGTACCCGTGCGCCAGCTCCAGCAGCTCGGTGCGCTGTCCGTCGTCGAGCAGGCCGTCCGCGGCGTCCAGGACGTTCACGGCCTGGAGGAGCGCCCACACCGTGCTGGGCCAGTCGCCGATGGGGTGCGCGCCCGCGTCGAGCACATAGCGCGCGTACGGCAGCCCTGTGCCGCGCCGGCGCAGATTGGGGTAGCCGGGGTTGTCCTCGGTGTAGACGCGGGCGCGCAGGTGGAAGGCGAGGCTGCGGCGGACCGCGGCGGGCAGCCGGGGGTCCCTGCCGCGCTGCCAGGCGAGGGCGAGCAGGGAGGTGATGCCGAGGGAGGTGTCGCCGATGTCGTCGGTGGCGTCGGGGTGTTCCAGGCTGCCTTCGGGGGTGATCCGGGCGAGGGCCTGCTCGGTGACGTCGGCGAGGACGGCGTCGTACACCTGCGGGGTGTCCGGCAGGTCGTGCAGCGGGCCGCGCTGGTGGGGCAGGTGCACGCGGGATCAGCCCTTCATTCCGGTGGTGGCCAGGCCTTCCACCAGCCTCTTCTGGAAGACGAGAAAGCAGATGAGCGTGGGGGCGAGGGCGAGTGCCGACATGGCGAACATCGCGCCGTAGGAGGAGCCGCTGGTCTTGTCCAGGAAGAGGGTGAGGCCGAGCGGGACGGTGAAGCGGGCGTTCTGCTGGAGGTAGACGAGCTGGCTGAGGAAGTCGTCGTAGGTCCAGATGAAGGTGAAGATGGTCGTGGTGACGAGCGCCGGCCTCATCAGCGGCAGGATGATCCTGACGTAGATCTGGAGCGGGTTGGCGCCGTCCATCATCGCCGCCTGGTCCAGCTCGCGCGGGATGGAGCGGATGAACTGCACCATCAGGAAGATGAAGAAGGCGTCCGTGGCGAGGAACTTGGGGACGATCAGCGGCAGGAAGGTGTTGATCCAGGTCAGGTTGTAGAAGATCGTGTACTGCGGGATCAGCGTGGCCTGCATGGGCAGCATGAGCGTGCCGAGCATCAGCCCGAACCAGATCCTCTTGCCCCGGAACTCGAAGCGGGCGAAGGCGTAGGCGGCCAGCGAGCAGGAGAGGACGTTGCCGATCACCGCGCCGATCGTGACGATCAGCGAGTTGGTGATGTAGAGGGAGAAGGAGTTGCCGGAGCCGCTCCAGCCCTCGGCGTAGTTCCCGGGGTGCAGGTGGTGCGGGACCAGCCCGGGGTGGGTGAAGATCTCGGTGTCGGGCTTGAGGGAGCTGCTCAGCATCCACAGCAGCGGGTAGAGCATGACCAGGGCCACGCCGATGAGCAGGGTGTGCAGCAGGATGCGGCGGGGGCCGGTGAACGGGCGGAGCTTGTGCGGCGGCGCGCTCGGGGTGAGGGCGGACATGATCGGACGGACTCCTCGCTCAGTCGTCGTAGTGGACCCAGTAACGGCCGGCGACGAAGTTGACCGCCGTGAAGCCCGCGATGACCAGGAACAGCACCCAGGCCAGCGCCGACGCGTAGCCCATCTGGAGGTCGGTGAAGCCCTTCTTGTACAGGTACAGGGAGTAGAGCATGGTCGAGTTGAGCGGTCCGCCGGTGCCGTTGCTCACCACGTAGGCGGGGGTGAAGGTCTTGAACCCGTCGATGATCTGGAGGACCACGTTGAAGAACACGATCGGGGTGAGCAGCGGCAGGGTGATCCGGAAGAAGCGGGTGAACGTTCCGGCGCCGTCGATCGCCGCGGCCTCGTAGACGTCCTTGGGCAGTTGCTTGAGTCCGGCGAGGAAGATGACCATCGGGGTGCCGAACTGCCAGACGGCGAGCAGGACGAGGGTGTAGACCGAGGTGTCGGGGCTGGAGATCCAGTCCTGGCCCTTGATGCCGAACCAGCCGAGGACGTCGTTGAACAGGCCGTCCCCGCCGAACACCTGCCGCCATACGATCGCCATGGCCACCGCGCCGCCGAGCAGCGAGGGCAGGTAGAAGGCGGCCCGGTAGACGCCGATGCCCTTCAGCGGGCGGTTGAGCAGGATCGCCACGCCGAGCGCGAGGGCGAGTTTCAGCGGCACGGAGACCAGGACGTACAGCAGGGTGGCGTGCACCGAGTCCCAGAAGACCGGGTCGTCGGTGAACATGTGGGTGTAGTTCCGGGCGCCGATCCAGCGCGCGGGTGTGAGCAGGTCGAAGTCGGTGAAGGACAGATAGAGGGAGTCCAGCATCGGGTAGACCGTCAGCCCGAACAGGCCGGCGAACCAGGGGGCCAGGAACAGGTACGGCCACCATCCTCCGCCGCGCCGGCCGGCGGCCCGGCGGCGCATCCGTTCGCGCTCGCGCCGGTCGGCGGCGGCCGTCGGCGCCTCCTTCGCGGCCTCGTCGGTGCGGGCGGTGGTCATGCTCATCTTCTCCCTGGCCTCTCCCGGTGCCTGATGTGTGCGGGGCGGGCGGTCAGCCCGCGAGGATCGACTGCGCCTGGTCGAAGAACTCGCTCAGCTGCGCCTTGATCGTCTTCTTGCCGAAGGCGACGGCCAGGTTGGACTGGAACAGCAGGTCCCAGATCTGGTCGGCGCCCTTGGGCGGCGGGACGGGCGCGGGCAGCGCGTCGGTGGCCTTGGCCACCCGCCGGGAGAGGTAGTCGGCCATCGCCATGTTCCGCTCGTCGGTCTCGTCCAGCCCGGCGGAGATCAGCGAACGGGCCTTCTCGGTCGGCGGGATGCCGCGGTACAGCTGCATGTCCTTGATGGCGGTGGGGTCCTGGGCGAAGAAGCTCATGATCTTCACCGAGTCGGCGACCTTCTTGCTCGCCTTGGTGGCGCTCAGCAGCACGCCGCCGTTGACGAAGTTGCCCTCGCGGGCGCCGCTCCAGTCGCCCTGCGGGGTGGGCAGGAAGTCCAGCTGGGCGTCGGTGATGGCGCCGCCGGCGCCGTAGACACCGGAGTCGAAGGTGAACAGGGCCTTGCCGATGACGACCGCGTTCTTGGTGAGGTCGTTGTGCGCGGCGGAGGTGACCGCGGGCGGCGGCGACGCGTGGTCCTTGCGCATCCCGGCCCAGAACTCCCACCACTCCTGGAGGGTGTCGGGGGTGAAGCCGAGCTTCTTGCCGTCGTCGGAGAAGAAGGGCTGGCCCTTCTCCCGGGCGAAGATCTCGAAGCACTGGAGGGTGGAGCCGCCGCCGTCGTCGACGCCGTAGGTCCGGCCGCCGCTCTTCTTGTAGACCTGGACGGCGATGTGCTTGAGGTCGTTCCAGGTCCACTCGGGCTCGGGCAGCTTCAGGCCGAGCTTCTCCAGGCCGCTGCGGTTGACGGTGAGCTGGTTGACGCCGATGCCGGACGGCACGCCGTACAGCTTGCCGTCGACGGTGCCGGCGGCGAGCAGCGTCTTGGAGAAGCCGGTCAGGTCCAGGGTCTTGCCGACGTAGGAGTCGAGCGGGGCGAGGATGCCCTTGCGGGCGTACTGGGCGACCAGCGCGGTGTCCATCTGGAGCAGGTCGGGGGCGCTGCCGCCGGCGACCTGGGTGTTGAACTTGTCGAAGTAGCCGTCGTAGCCCGAGTAGCGGGTCTCGATCGGGATCTTCGGGTGGCTCTTCTCGAAGGCGGCGAGGGCCTTCTTGTAGGCGGCGTGCCGCTCGTCGCTGCCCCACCAGGTCATGGTCAGCCTGCCGCTGTCGCTGCCCGCTCCGGTGCCGCCGGCGCAGGCGGTGAGCGCCGGGCCGAGGGCGCCTGCGGCGGCGAGGCCGCTCGCGGTGCGGAAGAGGGTTCTGCGCGAGATCTGGTGACCCACCGGGTCCTCCCTGATGGTGCGTGACGGATCCCCGGCCGATCGGCGCGGCCCGGGTGCAGGTACGGGGGAAGGAGCGCCTCGCGGGACACGGCCTCGCCCGGCCGCGCCGCCTGTGCGGGTGGCGTCCCCGGCCCTCGGCCGGTACCGCGCGAGCACGCCCTCGCGCGGTGGCCGTACGCTCGCGTGCGGCCGGGACGCGCACCCGGAGCCGGTATCCCGACCGGCCCTGGAAAGCGCTTGTCCGGACATTGGCAGAACGAGCCGGAGGCCGTCAATCCTTCCTTCGCGCCGCCTGGGTCACGGTTTGGACTCCACGGGCGACCGCGAGCCGGGCGGCGCCCACGACGGTGCCCAGTTCCCCGACCGTGCTGCTGACCACCTCGGTGGGCCAGCTCAGCCGCGCCAGTTCGGCCCGCACCCCGGGCAGCAGCAGGGGGTCCGCGCCGGTACTGCCGCCGAGCACGATCAGTCCCGGGTCGAGTACGGCGGCCACGGCGGCGGCGATCCGGCCCACGTCGGCGGCGTGCCGGGCGACGACGGCGCCGGCCGCTGCGCTCCCCCGGCCGGCCAGCGCGAAGAGGTGCTCGGTGGTGGCCGGACACGGGCCGTCCTCGTACGGCCATGCCTCGGCGGCCCGGCGCAGCAGCGCATCCGCCCCGATGTACTCCTCCAGCGCCTCCAGGCGCGGTGCGCGGTCCGTGTCCCAGGGGTAGGGCAGCCGGGCCAGCTCGCCGGCGGCGCCGTTGGCCCCGCGCAGCACCTGGCCGCCGATGACGATGCCGAGGCCGACGCCCACGCCGACCCGCAGATAGCCGAAGGTGTCCCGGTCCCGGGCGGCGCCCTCGTGCAGTTCGGCGAGGGCGGCGCAGTTGACGTTGTTCTCCAGGTGGACCGGCACGCCCGGGGGCAGGGCGACGGCCATGGCGTCGAAGACGGGGCCCGCCTTGGCCGTGGCCGGGCGCATCCCGGTGCCGTCCTTCCCCGGCGTGATGACATCGCCGACGGCGACGACGACGCTGCGCAGCGGGGTGCCCGCGGGCAGCGCGGCGAGACCCTCGCGCACGGCGTCGGCGGCGTCCTCTCGGGTGCCGGTGGCCTCGGCGAGCAGCGTGCCGTCCAAGGCGCAGCCGCGCACCCGGGTGCGGGCGGGACCGAGGTCGACGGCGAGGACGGCGCCGGCGTCCGGTCCGAGGCGGTAGACGGCCGCGGTGCGGCCGGTGCCGCTGGAGGCGGTGCCGGAGCGTCCGGCGAGCCGGGCGCTCTCCAGTTCCGCGACGGCCTGCGACACCGTCGGCTTGGACAGGCCGGCCAGCGCGGCGAGTTGCGGCCGGGTCGCGGTGCCCGCCCGGGCCAGTACGGCGAAGACCGCGCCCGCACTCTCGGTCAGGCGGGGGGCCGCCACCACGTCGTGTTCCAACGGTTCTCCCACAGATCACGGCCCGCCGCCGAGGAGTGGGGCGCCTCGGGGACGCGGCACGGGGATGCCCGGCGTGGCGCCCGCCGGCCCTGGGCGTGCGGACGCGAACGCCTCTTGACGCACTGTACTTCGTTAGTTAACTTCCTAACGAACTTCACGGTACTCGCCTGCCGTGCTCCGCCCGAGGCCCGTCCCGGGGCTTCCCGACCGCTCGTATCCCTGTTCCGCCAGACACGGTTCGCCCGCCGTCACACGCCTTCCCGCACCGACGAAAGAGGTCCCGTGCAGGATGTGACGCCGCTCCGGGTCGGTATCGACGTGGGCGGCACCAAGACACAGCTCCGCGCCGTCGCGGGGGACGCCCTGGTCGCCGACCACGTCCGCCCGAGCAGCGGCTGGCGGCCGCACGACCCCGTGACCGCCGCCGGCTGGCTGGCCCGGCTGGTCGCCGAGGCGCTGCCCCCGGGCACCCGGCCGGCGGCCCTGGCCGTGGGCGGCCACGCCTGTGAGACGGCGGGCCAGTGCGCGCGGATCCGCGACGCGCTGCACCTCCACTTCGACGCCCCCGCACGGGTCGTGGGCGACGCCGAACTCCTCGTCCCCGCCGCCGGGTTGGACAAGGGTGTCGGTCTGGTCGCCGGCACCGGCTCGGTGGCGGTGGGCCGGCGCCCCGACGGCACGACCGTCCAGGTCGGCGGCTGGGGCGCGGTCCTGGGCGACGAGGGCGGCGCGGCCGGGCTCGTCCGGGAGGCCGCCCGCGCCTGCTGGGCGGCCCATGACCGCGGTGAACCGCCCGACGCGCTGGCGGCGGCCCTGACCGACGCCTTCCACGTGCCCGAAGTGCCCGCACTGGGGGCCGCGTTGGAGCGCGCCACCGACCAGTCCGCCGAGTGGGGACGGCACGCCCCCGCCGTCTTCGCCGCCGCGGCGGCCGGCTCGCTCCTCGCCGCCGAGGTGATCGCCGCAGCGGCCCGCGCCCTCGCCGGACTCGTCGTCCGGCTCGCGGAGCGCGGCGCGGCGGCCGACGACGTGGTGGTCGCCGGCGGCACGATCCTGTCCCAGCCGCGACTGTACGACGCGCTCACCGCGGCGCTCGCCCAGGAGTTGCCGGGCACACGGCCGCAGCGGCTGCGGGTGCCGCCGGTCGACGGCGCGGTGGCGCTGGCGCGTTCGCTGCTGTGAACGGGCTGTGTTCGCGGAGGGTTTCGACGCGGTGGCGCCGGAGCGTTCAGCACACCTCCGAGCAGTGGCCGCTGCCATGTGTCGCACCGGCGCGTCCAGCACATCTTTTGCGCGAGGGCACCGGCACATGCGCCGCCGTACGGCGGGCCGCTGCCCGCGGAGGCGCCGCACAGCGAACCACCGCGCTTCCACGCACCGCACCGGCGCGTCCGGCGCATCTCCGCGCGAGGGCACCGGCACGGCCACCGCACGCAGGCGCCGCACACGGGCCAGCCCGCCGCCATGCCTCGCGGTCGAGTCCGACACACCTCCGCGCGAGGGCACCCGCACATACGCCGCCACGGGCGAGCCGCGCCCACGGAGGCGCGCCGCACAGCGAACCACCGCGCTTCCATGCGCCGCACCGGCACATATGCCGCAAGGAGGCGCCGCACACCGGGCAGCCCGCTGCCATGTGTCGCACCGGCACGCCCAGCACACCTCCGCGCGAGGACACCGGCACATACGCCCCCGTACAGCCGACCGCCGCCCTCGTCGGCGTTGCGGTGTGCGGGTCAGCGCGTTCGTGTGTGTTCCGCGCCGCGCGTTCACCTGCCGCACCGCCACCCGTCACCGCAGCCTCCCCGCGGTGACACACCCCGGTCCTACTCATGTATCCGTTCCCGCTCTTCCGCCCCCTTCTCCACGGGATCGCACAACCCGGCACATCCGGCCGGGCGTTGCCGTGGACCGCTTCCGAGAGGCACAGGCATGCCGTCTTCCGCCGGTCACCGATCCTCCGTACCGAACCGGCGCCGGTTCCTCGCGACCTCGCTGGCCGCGTCGGCGGGCGTGCTCGCCGCACCGGCCGTCGCCGCGTGGCTGCCGGCGGCCGACGCGAAGGCCGCGACCGCCCCGGCGGCCTTCGTGGACGACTACCGGACCAACGTCCCCGCGAACCGGACCGCCGAGACCAACGCGGTGGTCCGTGTCCTCGACGGCTTCGCCGAGGTGTGGAAGACCGGCTCCACCTGGGACTCCGGCGCCCCGCTGCGCCCGGAGACACTGCGCGCCAACATGCGCTACTGCGCCCGGATCACCCGCGAACGCACCCGCGAACAGGCCAAGGAGGCGTTCCTCTACGACCGCCAGCACCAGAGCTACGCGCTGATCGCGGGACTCGGCCCGCTCGCCGGCCTGTACCGGGCGGGCGCCCGGGCGGTCACGTCGATCACGAGCGCGCCCGACGGCACCCCGGCGAGCACCGTCAACGACGCCGTCCCCGCGGACGCCCCGGCGGGCTCGGCGCTCGGCGCGGGCGCGCACGACTCGGACCTCGGCAAGGTCGCCGAGCTGGTCGACACGGTCCGCGGCCCGTACGCCTCCGGCAACCCCTCCAAGTACGCCTACGCGTACCCGCGGCCGTGGCGGATGACGGAGGACAGCGAGGTCGTCGACACCGGTGCGACGGACGCGTTCGGCTTCCCGGTGTACGACTCCGAGGTGGTCGTGGCCCCGCAGCTGCTGCGTCAGCGCGGCACCTCCCCCGCCGACGACGGCGGCTTCCCGAGCGGGCACACCAACGCCTTCCACCTGGCCGCGCTGGCGTACGCCTACGCCGTACCGGAGCGGTTCCAGGAACTGGTGACCCGCGCGTCGGAGCTGAGCCACACCCGGATCGTGGCGGGCATGCACAGCCCCGTCGACGTGATCGGCGGCCGGATCATGGCGACCGCTCTCGCCGCGGCCACGCTCGCCGACCCGGCCAACGCGGAGCTGAAGACGGCGGCCCGCGCCCAGGCGCTCGGCTACTTCACCGCGCGGACCGGCACCACCGCCGACACCCTGTACGCCTACGCGCACCCCGCCGACGACCCGTACGCCGACCGGGACGCCAACCGGTGTGCGGTGCGGCCGAGGCTGACGTACGTCCTGGAGCGGGAGGGCCGCGATGTGCCGCTGACCGTGCCGAAGGGCGCGGAGGTGCTGCTGGAGACCCGGCTGCCGTATCTCACCGCGGACCAGCGTCGCGAGGTGCTGCGGACCACGGGGCTGCCGTCCGGGTATGTGCTGCTGGACGGGTTCGAACAGTGGGGCCGGCTGGACCTGTTCGCCGCGGCGGACGGCTACGGCGCCTTCGACACGGACGTCACCGTGACGCTGGACGCGGCGGCCGGCGGCTTCTCGGCGGCCGACAGCTGGCGCAACGACATCGGCGGCCGCGGCGGCCTGACCAAGCAGGGCACCGGCACGCTCACGCTGACCGGCCGCAACCGCTACACGGGCGGCACCGTGCTGGCGGCGGGCACCCTGGTCGCCGGCTCCGCAGACGCCCTCGGCCACGGGGACGTGCGGGTCGCGGACGGCACGCTGGAGGTGGCCGGACGGCTGCGGGTGCGCGGCGCCTACGCGCAGGCGGCGGGCACGCTCGCGGTCACCCTGAGCGCCGGCGGCAAGGCCCCGCTGACGGTCCGGCACCTGGCCGTGCTGGGCGGTGCGGCCGTACTGTCGCTGCGGCTGGACACCGCACGGCCGCCGGCCGAGGGCTGCACGCTGCCGGTGCTCGACGCGCCCCGGCTGCGCGGGCGGTTCGACCGCATCGAGGTGAACTCCGGCAGCCTGCGGGCCGTACCGGTGTACACGGCAGAGGGTCTGTCGGTACGACTCGTGAAGCGGTGACGCCCCGGACGGCGGGAGCGGTGCGACAGTAGGGCGATGGCCCGGTCCCCGCTCGCTCCCGCCGCCGTACGGCCGGTGCCACCGCGGGGCGGACGATGACGCACGCACAGCACACGCTCCTGGCCGACCGGGCTCCGGCGCAGGATCCGGTACGGCCGCTCCCCCGGGCACCCAGACGCTGGGCGGTGCCGGTGCTCGTGGCCCTGCTGCTGGCCCAGATGGCGGCCGTGATGGTGACGGCCGCGGTCCGGCAGACGCCCACCATCGACGAGCCGGTGTACGTCGCGACGGCCACCGACTACCTCCACGAACACCGGCTGCGCTACAACCCCGAGCATCCGCCGCTCGGCAAGCTGCTGATCGCGGCCGGTGTGGCGGTGGCCGACCCGCACTACGACCCGTCGTACCCCGGCACCCAGGGGGACGTGGGCCGGCACCTGCTGTACGAGTCCGGCAACGACCCCTGGCGGCTGATGCTGTGGGCGCGGCTGCCGGTGATCGTGCTGACGCTGCTGTTCGGGCTGGTCGCGTTCGCGTTCGCACGCGACCTGGCGGGCCCGGTGGGCGGGCTGACCGCGCTCGCGCTGTACACCTTCTCACCGGACCTGGTCGCCCACGGCTCCCTGGCCACCCTGGACGTCCCGGCGGCCGGCTTCGTGCTGACCTCCGCCTGGCTGGCCCTGCGGGCCCGGCACCGTCCGGGCCGCTGGCTGCCGCTCAGCGGGGCGGCTCTCGGGGCGGCGGTGGCCACCAAGATGAACGCCCTGCCGGCGGTGCCGGTCCTGATGCTGCTGGCGGCGGTGTCGGCCGTGGCGGCGGACCGGGAGCTGTCTCCGGCGGGCGGCCGGCGGCGCCGGCTGCGGGCCGCGGCCGCCGGTGCGGGGGTCGTACTGGTGGTCGCCCTGGCCGTCGTCTGGGTGTCGTATCTCGCGGTCGATCCCCGCTTGCGGTTCTCCCCCGCCGAACCGGTCCCCGTCCTGCACGGGCTGCACGCGCTGCTGGTGGACCTGATGCCGGTGCCGCCCGCCTACCGGGCCGGGATGCGGGTGCAGTTCGGGCTGGAGAACCAGCCGTGGCAGGGCTATCTGTTCGGGCACCTGTACACCGGCCCGCTCTGGTACTACCTGCCGGCCGCGCTGCTGGTGAAGACCCCGCTCGGGCTGCTGGCGGTGGGCCTGGCCGGCGCGGTGGCGCTCGTCGCGGTACGGCGGCTGCGGCCCTCGGCGCCCTATCTGCTGCTGCCGCCGCTGGTGCTGCTCGCGGCGGCGATGACGAGCACCCGGGACTTCGGGACCCGGTACGCGCTGTTCGTGCCGATGTCCCTCGCGGTGGCGGCGGCCTGTCTGCGGGTGCCGCGCCGGCGCTGGGCCACCGGGGCGACGGCCGTCCTGGTGCTGTGCACGGCGGTGAGTTCGCTGGGGACGTTCCCGTACTACCTGCCGTACTCCAACGAGGCGTTCGGCGGCCCGGCGGGCACCCACCGGGTGCTGCACGACTCCAACGTGGACTGGGGCCAGGACCTGGGCCGGCTCGCCGACCGGCTGCGCACCCGGTACCCGGGTGAGCGGGTGTGGCTGGTCTACAAGGGCAGCGGGGTGCCGGCGTACTACGGCATCCGCGCCGAGGACCCGCGCGGGGTGCCGCCGGAGCGGGTGCACGGGCTGCTGGTGGTGTCGGACTCGGCGGTCGCCAAGGCGCGCGGCACCTTCGCCCGGCTGCTCGCGAGCTGCCGGGCGGTGGGTGACGTGGGTCATTCGATCAGCCTCTACCGCAGGTGAGCCGGGTCGCTCACCCCCCTGGTCACGGCGCTCGGTGAGCTATGTTGAGTGTTCGTGGCAGACAAAGGAGACGGACCGGTGCCCTCGCCGCAGCAGGCCCGCGCACAGGCATCAGCGATCACTTCGGGCAAGACGGCGCCCGAGGCCGAGCCCGCCCCGACCTCCCGGCTGCGGGAACTCTTCGACGGCCCGCGTCTGTCGCCGGGGCAGCGGCGCATCGCCCAGTACCTGATCGAGCACATCACCGAGGCCGCGTTCCTGTCCATCACCGAGCTGGCGGACCGGGTCGGGGTCAGCCAGCCGTCCGTCACCCGGTTCGCCGCCGCCGTCGGCTTCAGCGGCTATCCGGCGCTGCGCGAGAAGCTCCAGTCGATCGCGCTGAGCAGTCTGGCCGGCGGGCCCGGCGAGGTGGACCGCGCCAACGAGCTCCAGGCGGCCGTCGACCACGAGATCCAGAACCTGGAGAACCTGCGCCGCGACTTCGCCGACCCCGACCGGGTCATCCGGGTCGGCCGGGAGCTGTCCCGGTCGACCCCGCTGACCGTCCTGGGACTGCGGATCTCGGAGTCGCTGGCCGAGTACTTCGGGTACGCGGCCCGCCGTATCCACCCCGACGTACGGCTGGTGACCCGTGGCGGGAGCGTCGCCTACGACGCCCTGCTCCAGGCCCGTGAGGCCGGCGGCAGCTGGGTGCTGGCCTTCGCCATGCCCCGGCACTCGCAGGAGACCCTGCAAGCGGTCCGGGTGGCGCGCGACGCCGGCCTGAAGGTGGCCCTGGTGACCGACCTGGCGCTCGGCCCGCTGGCCGACGAGGCCGACATCACCTTCGCCACCGGCACCGGGGCGCGTCTGGTCTTCGACTCCTACGCCGCGCCCAACGTGCTGGCCGCCGCGCTGCTCCAGGCGATGACCGACGCCGACCCGGAGCGCACCCAGGCCCGCCTGGAGAAGTACGAACAGCTCAACGAGCAGCACCAGTTCTTCCTGCGCGACTGATCCGCCCCGATGCTTCCGCCGGCCGCCCGGCAGACGTGAAGATCTTGCGGTCCTCCCCCTCCTGGACCGGGATCTTTCACCACAGATCGAGCATGAATGTTTTCATACGTCTTGCAAACCAGACGGTATATATAAATACTGCTCAGCGGATCGGGCCCGGCTCACCCCCGGCCGTTCCGCACCCCGCGGACCCACCGCTCGCACACCGCCCCGAGAAAGCCGACGGACCGCTCATGCGCATGCAAGCCCTCCCGCAGCGCCGGTCCGCCGCGTCCGGGGTCCCCGCACGGACACCCCCAGCCGCCGTCCCCTACCCACGTCGGCGCCCGGGGTGTGCCGGGGCGCATCGCGATGCGCCCGTGGCGGCCCCGGCCCTCCCCTAGGCCGGGGCCGCCCCACCCGTCGGACCACCCTCACGACGCCGCACACCGGAAGCGATTCACCATGACCCTGACCAGCACGCGCACGCGCATCAGCCCCGACTGGCCCTGCCAGGTCAAGACACCGGGCAGCTACGACTGGGAGCGCTCGGCGGCCAAGTGGCTGCGGGAGCTGATCCCCGCGCGCTACGCCAGCTACCCGGCCCTGATCCGGCACCCGGTCCTGCTCGCCCGGCACGCCCAGCTCCAGGTCCAGCAGGAGATCCGGGTGGCACGGACCGCGCTCCAGACGGCACGCGCCGAACTGCCCATGCTCGGGCTGCCCGAGTCGGTCATCGAGCACACGATCAAGCTGTACGCCGCCGAGGTTCTTCAGCTCCAGCACATCGCGCGCAGTGTGCGCGCGGTCACCGACGCCCTGGTCGGCCGGGGACATAGCCGCTGACCTGGTCTTTTACGAGAAGGACCGGGAATCCGTCGGGCGCTGTGCGGCCGGTTTCGACGCCCTGTGATTCGATCTTCGGCGGGTGGGCACCGTACGGAACCAGCGGACCGGTGATCGGAGGGCCCGAGGTGTGCAATGCTCGTCGCGTGACGAGCGAGTCCGTCCCCCCGATCGACCCGGGCACCGGCGCCGATCCGGTGGCGTTGGCCCAGGTCGTGGCCCGGCAGCGCGCGGAGCTGGAACGGCTGCGGGACCGCGCTGCCGCCTCCGCGATCCTGGAGCGGGCCAAGGGTGTCCTGATGGCCCTCAACGGGTGCACACCGGACGCGGCGCACGAGGAACTCCTCCGGCGCGCCAGGAGCGGCCACCGCACACTCCTCGAGCAGTGCTGGCTCACCCTCGGCGCCCTGCTGCCGCCCACGGCACCCGCATCGCCACCCGCGCCCACGTCCGCGGTCGGCGCACAGCCGGTGCCGCCCTCCGGCCCCTGGGATCCGTCGCCCGCAGCCAGCGCCGATCTGGCCGACGTCCTGGGCCGCCTCGGCCGGGACCTGGTCAAGGTCGGCTCGCCGGGCGAACTCGCCGCGTGCCTGCTGGACCACCTGGCACCGCGGGCGGGCGCCGACGCCGTACTCCTCTACGAACAGGTGGCCGGAGGCGGGCTCGAGCTGATCGGCCATGCCGGCATCGAAACGACCCTGGCCATCCAGTGGCAGCACGCGCCCGCGGGGAGCGAGATGGCCCCCTTCGACGCCCTGCGGGCCCGTGAGCCGCGCTGGCTGGAGGACCTCGCCGAGGACCGCCGGCGGTACCGGCTCATCGGGGACCCGCCCGAGCGCTGGCCCAGCCGGGCCTGGCTGCCGGTGCCCGCCGGGAACACCGCGCAGGTCGCCCTCGGGGTGCTGCGCCGGCACGGCGGGCCGTTCCAGCCGCGCGAGCGGGAGCTGCTGCGGGCCGTGGCCCGGCTGTGCGCGGGCCGGCTCCAGGCCTTCGACCCGCCGCGGGAGCGGGCCGTCACGGACGCCTTCCCGGCCGTGCAGGCGGTGCTCGACGCGACTCCCGGCGCGGCCGTGCTGCTCACCCCGGTGCGCAGCGCCTCCGGCGAGGTGGAGGACTACCGCATCGAGGCCGCCACCCCGGAGGCGGTCGACGTGTTCGGCCGGACCGGGCGGGACCTGGTCGGCAAGCACATCCTGGAGAGCTACCCGTCGGTGGCGGGCGAGCCGCTGTGGCGCGGGTATCTCGGGGTGCTCGACACCGGAGTGCCGTTCGAGAGCGAGCCGTTCGCCTACCACGATGTGTTCGAGGGCGTGCCGGTGACCGCCACCTACTCGGTGCGCGCCGCCCGGCTCGGCGACGGTCTGCTGGTGTCCTGGGTACGGCACGACCCGGCGGTCCGGCAGGCGCAGCGCCTCGCCGACGTGCAGCGGCTCGGCAATCTGGGCTGGGCGAACTGGAACCTGGTCACCCAGGAGATCTCCTGGTCCGCGCAGGCGTACACGGTGCTCGGCCGGAGCACCGCCGAGGGGCCCCTCCCCCTCGAACGGCTGCCGGATCTCGCGCTGCCGGAGGACTCCGGTCCGCTGGCCCACGCGATCGCCGAACTGGCCGGCCACGGCCACGCGTTCGATGTGCCGTTCCGCATCCAGGGCGCGGCGGGCGTCCGGCATCTGCGGCTGGTCGCCGAGGCCGTCACCGAGCCGGACGGCACCCCGGTCGAGGTGCATGGCTTCGTCCAGGACCTCACCGCGCAGCGCAGCGCCGAACTCGCGCTGGTGGAGAGCGAACGGGCGATGCTGCTCCAGCGCGGTGTGCTCCAGGCCGAGCGCGCCCTGGCGGCCCGGTTGCAGCACGCGCTGCTGCCGCTGCCCAGCAAGCCGGTGCGGCGGGCCGGGCTCCGGGTCGAGGTGTCCTACCTGCCCGCGCAGTCCGGGATCCATGTCGGCGGCGACTGGTTCAGCGCCGTCGAACTGCCCGACGACTGCGCGCTGTTCGTGGTCGGCGACGTGGCGGGGCACGGCATCGACGCCGTGGCCACCATGGCCCAGCTCAGGTTCACCGCCAAGGGAATGATCAGCACCGGCTCCTCGCTGACCGGCGCGCTGGCCCGGCTCAACCAGCTGCTGCTGCACTCCCGGGACAGCCAGACCACCGCCACCCTGGTGCTGGCCCGCTACGACCCCGAGCGGCAGGTCCTGGCCTGGGCGCAGGCCGGGCATCCGCCGCCGCTGCTCGTGCGCGGCGGCGAGGTGCGCTATCTCGCCCGCCCCGCCGGCGTGCTGCTCGGCGCGACCGGGGCGCCCGTCTACGAGTCGGCGGAGCTGCGCCTGGAGCCCGGGGACCGGCTGCTGCTCTACACCGACGGTCTGGTGGAGCGCCCCGGCGAGGATCTGGACGCGGGCTTCGCCCGGCTGGCCGAGGCGGTCCGCACCCATGACCACGGCGCCGGCGGCTCCCTCGACGCCGTGCTCACCTCGATGCTCGCGGACGAGCGCCGGGACGATGTGTGCGTGGTGGACATCAGGGTGCCGCTGCCCGGCGCGACGGACATGGAGGCGGACGCCTAGCGTCTGCCTGCCGGGGTGTCGTGGGTATGTGCCGTGGGCCGGTCCTCGGGTATGTGCCGTGGGCCGGTCGGAGGTGTCGGTGTCCGGTCAGTCCGCCGGGTGGCCCGCGTCGATGGTGATCGCGTCGGAGAGCCGCAGCAGCGGCCCGCTCCGTCCGCCGCCCCACTCCACGGGGTCGAGGACATGGCCCACATGGTCGCCGCCGTCGGTGCGGTGCAGGACGGTGCCGACGAACCAGGCCGCCACATCGGCGAGGACGAGCGCCCCGCCGGGTCCTTCCCGCAGGTCCAGCCCGGCGAACTTGTCGACCTCGTCCCCCGTCTCGCCGCCGAACAGCTCCGCGAGGTCGCGCTGGTCACGGGTGAGCAGATGCACAGTGAGGAAGTGGGCGGCGCGCGCGACCCGGTAGGTGCGGTTGGCCTTGGACAGCCACACGGTGAACCGGGGCGGTTGGATGGAGCACTGGGAGGCGAAGCCGACCAGACAGCCCGCGCGCTCGCCGCCGGCCACGGCCGTCACCACGCACATGTCCGGGTCCAGCCGGCCGAAGAAGCCGTCCATGCCCGCCTCCGCTCCGCGTCCCTTGGTGTCCGTCCCAGCTCATCACATCGGACGCCGGTGCGCCCGGCACTCGCCGCAATGCGGGCCGGCCGAGGTCACCGCACGAACCGGCTCACGGACGCCGTGAACGCCGCGACGAACGCCTCGCGGTCCTCCTCCGGCAGGGCGTCCAGGGACAGATAGGGGTTGAGGTCCTCCAGCTCGACCAGGAGCAGGCCGCCGTCGGCGGTGCGGCAGGCGTCGACACGCTGGATGCCGTGGCCGAGGTCGTTCCAGTCGATGAAGCGCCGGGCGAACTCCAGGTCGGCGGCGGTCGCCGGGTACGGCCTCAGCTCCCAGCGGCGCTGCGGGTCGGGGGCGTACAGGGCGTACTGGAAGTCGTCGTCCACGAAGTAGAACGACACCTCGTACGTGAAGTCGATCCAGGGCTGGATCAGCACCTCACCGGTGACGGCCGCGGCGATCCCGTCGGCGGGGACGATGCGCAGGCCGAGGGAGTCCGCGCCGAGCCGGGGCTTGACCACATAGCGCTCGACGGACGGCAGCCGGTGCAGGTCCTCGGTCCGGTCGACGGTCGGGATGACGGGGAAGCCTGCGGCGCAGAGGTCGAGCAGGTACTGCTTTCCGGCCATGTCCGCCTTGCCGGTGAGCGGGTTGTAGACGCGGGTGCCGCTGTCCAGCGCCCGGGCGCGGAAAGCGTCGTACTCCTTCTGGTAGCCGAGCACGGGACCGCTGTTGCGGACCACGACGGCGTCGTAGCCGTCCATCAGCGCGGCGGCGTCCAGCGGGTGACACAGGGCCAGGTCGGCGTGGGCGCGGAGCCGGGAGGTGAGGAGGATGTCCTCGTCGCAGTAGCGGCGCCCGCGGGCCTGGTACGCCAGGTCGGTGACGTAGAGCAGTCGGGGGCGGGCGGCGGGCATGCGGGATCTCCTCGGGCACGGCCGGAGTCGGCGGGGTCGGATGCCGCGGGGCCGGTGCCGGCGCGGTGCGGAAAGGTTACGTCGCAGCACGGCGAGGGGATCGGGCGGGGCCCGGACCGGCACGCAGAGTGCACTCAGTTCCCTGACACCACGGTCTGAGCTGCACTGAGTGTCACATTTCCGGCCCGGGTGCTACGTTCCCGCCATGAGCACCAGCAGCGCGGCGCCGGCCGCGAAGCCGCCGATGCGGGACGCCCTGGTCTCGGCGGCGTTCCAGCTCTTCATGGAACGCGGATACGAGCAGACCACGGTGGACGACATCGTGGCGCTGGCCGGGGTCGGCCGGCGGTCGTTCTTCCGCTACTTCCCCTCCAAGGAGGACGTGGTCTTCCCCGACCACGAGCGCTGTCTGGCCGACATGACCGCGTTTCTCGCCGGGAGCACGGCGGACCAGGAGCCGGTGCGGCGGGTGTGCGACGCGGCCCGGGTGGTGCTGCGGATGTACGCCGAGAACCCCACGTTCTCGGTGCAGCGCTACCGCCTCACCAAGAAGGTGCCGGGCCTGCGCGCGTACGAGCTGTCGGTGGTGTGGCGGTACGAGCGCGCCCTGGCCGAGTATCTGCGCGGGCGGTTCGCCGGCGCGCCCGACGGGACGCTGCGCGCGGACGTCGTCGCGGCCGCCGTCGTCGCCGCGCACAACAACGCGCTGCGGTCCTGGCTGCGCTCGGACGGCAAGGGCGACGCGGCCGCGGCGGTGGACCATGCGCTCGGCTATGTGCAGCGGACGTTCGGCCGCGCCCCGCGGGCAGCGGAGTCGCCGGAGGCGCCGAGCGGTCCGGCGCCGCTGCGGATCCTCCCGGTGCCGGAGGAGGGACCGGCGGGGCGCTCCGACGACGTCGTGGTGCTGGTCGCCCGCCGGGACGCGCCGCTGTGGCGGGCGGTGCAGGAGCTGGAGGCGGTGCTCGGCCGCGGCTGAGCGGACCCCGCCCGGCCGTCGGGCGGCGGGGTGCGATGCTTTCCCGCCAATTCGGGGTACGCAGTGCCTTTACGAGTGACACTGAGTGCCATACGCTGTCGGCGTGCACGGTGGCACAGCAACCGCGCACACGCGTGCGCGGGGCGCGCCGGGCACGCGGGATTCCGGCCGAGCGCAGGGAGTTGACCAGCGTGTACCACCACTCAGCAGACATCTCACAGTCGGCGGCCGGCTCCGCGGCGGGGGTGCTCGAACCCGCTTCCGTGGACTCCAGGGACGCCATCCTCTTCCAGCGCTGCACCTGGTGCGGCACCGCGATGTACCACCGACTGCTGTGTCCGGTGTGCCAGGGCAGCGACCTGCGCACCGAACGCAGCGAGGGCATCGGCACGGTGCGGCACTCGACCGTGGTGCACCGCAACACTCCGGCGGCACGCAATGTGTCGCTGATCGAGATGGCCGAGGGGTTCGTCGTCCGGGGCCGGGTGATGGGCCCGCCGGTCGGGATCCACAGCGGCGACCGGGTGCGGCTGTCCACCGCGAAGGACCCGGTCCGCGGGGAGCCGGTCTTCCAGCTGCTGGACGAGCCGTACCGGGCCTGGACCTGACAGCCCCCCACCACACACACATCCTCGCCGTCAGTGGCCGCCCCTGTCCGGGGCGGCCCTTCTGCGCTTCGGAGCCATGGCCTTGCGGATCTCCTCGGTGGCCGCCCGGAAGGCGGGAGCGGCGCGCTCGAAGTAGTCGAAGAGCAGCCTGCGCTGTTCCGGGGTGTAGCGGGCCAGGACCTCGGCGATATGGCGGCGGGCGGGGCCGACGACCTCCTCGATACGGCTGAGCGCGTCCGGGACCGGCTCCACGATGACGCGCCTGCGGTCCTCGGGGTCCGCGGCGCGGCGCGCGTACCCGGCCCGTTCAAGGCGGTCGATCAGGCGGGTGGTGGCACCGGTGGTGAGCCCGGTCCGCGTGGCGAGTTCACCTGAGGTGAGACCGCCTTCCAGAGCGATCAGACTGAGCGCGTACCACTCCGAGGTGTGCATTCCAGCGGCTTCCGCGCTGGCCAGGCCCTGGAGGCCTACTGCGTCCAGGTACTGACGAAAGATCAGTTGCTCGTCCCCGCCGCCCAAGGGGGTTGCCGTCACGGGAGTCCTCTCGTAAATTTATCTGCACGCATGCAGATACTGCACAGATTCAGAATCTGCTCTCAGTGTAGCCAAAGGGGGATCTTCCACCATGCCCGCCCTCACCCATGACACCGCCGCGGTCACCTCCGTGCTGGACGAACTCGTCGCCGCATGGGCGCGGCACGACGCCGACGCATACGGCGAGCTGTTCACCGAAGACGCCACCTACGTCACCTACGTCGGCGCCTTCTACCAGGGCCGCCAGGACATCGTGGAGAGTCACCGCACCCTGTTCACGACCTTCCTCAAGGGCACCGAGCTCGCGGACGAGGTCCTCTCCGTCCGGTTCCCCGGGCCGGACGTGGCCGTGGTGAACGGGCGCGGCGACACCTACAAGGGCGACCGGCCACGGAAGCTCAGCAAGATCCAGACCTACACCTTGGTCCGGCAGCAGGACGGCAGGTGGCGCATCGCGGCCTTCCACAACACCAAGCGCAAGCCGCTGATGGAGGCGGTCTCCTACCGGTTCGCCCCCGGCCTGGTCCCGGCCGCCGGACGATGAAACCGGGCGTTGCGGCATCGCGTACTGCGGGCCTCCCGGAAGTTCGCCTACTCGTCACCTCCGGGACGCCCTTGATGCCATGCCGCGCTTCCTGAGGATCCAGTTCACTGGGGCGCCGCCCCCCCCTCAACCGGATCTGAAAGAGGGACGCATGTTGAGACGCACGCTGAAGCGCGGGCTCGTCACGCTCGTCGCCGTCGGCTTTGCCTCCTCCGTGGGGTCGGTGGCCCCGGCGTCGGCGGCCTCCACCCCCCTGACGCTCGCCGTCTTCGGCGACTCGCCGTACGGCAGGTCGGCGTACGCCCCTGCGGGCCAGACGGCCGACACCTCGCAGTTCCAGAAGACCCCGGCGTTCATCGGCACCGTCAACAGTGACCCGAGCGTCAGCGATGTCCTCCACGTCGGCGACATCCACTCGGGCAAGGAGTTCTGCACCGAGGACTACGACGCCTCGATCGCGTCCGCATGGCAGACCTTCACCAAGCCGCTCGTCTACACGCCGGGCGACAACGAGTGGGCCGACTGCCACAAGGCGTCGAGCCTCACCTCGCCCGGCCAGGGCGGCGGCTTCTACGACTCGGCGTCCGGTGGCATCACGTACATCGGCGCGAGCGGCCTGTCGACCGACCCGGCGGACTGCGTCAGCTACCACTGCGGCAGCCCGCTCGACAACCTCGCCAGAGTCCGGCAGGACTTCTTCGCGCAGCCCGGCCGCACCCTGGGCAGCGGGACACTGAACGTGGTGTCCCAGGCCACCGCCTACGACCCGGGCCACCCGGGCGACGCGCAGTACGTCGAGAACGTGAGGTGGGCGCAGAACGACATCGTCTTCGTGACCATCAACGTGCCGGGCGGCTCGAACAACGACACCGACCCCTGGTACAAGGTCCCGACCGCACCGCAGGCGCAGACCGACGAGCGGACCGACCGGACCGCGGCCGACGTCCGCTGGCTCGACGCCGCCTTCGCCGACGCGCAGGCCGAGCACGCCAAGGCGGTGGTGATCTCGGCACAGGCCGACATGTGGGACCTCGACGGCAAGACCAAGGACCACCTGACGAACTACGAGCCGATCATCAGCGAGGTCGCGGCGAAGACGACCGCGTTCGGCCGGCCGGTGCTGATGCTCAACGGTGACTCGCACCTCTACCGCTCGGACAACCCGCTGTCGCCGACGGCGACGTGCACCGGCGAGACGGACCCGGCCACCGGCGCCGGCGTGTGCGCCCACGACCCGGGGAACAACGCGTGGAACGAGCACCCGTACTACAACGTCCCGAACTTCCACCGGATCGTCGTGCACGGCAGCACCACCCCCCTGGAATGGCTGAAACTGACCGCGGACCCCAACGCCAACCACCCCGTCACCGACACCACCTACGGCCCCTTCAGCTGGCAACGGATGCCGCAGCCACAGCTCTGACCGGCTGAGCGCACACGACCGGCCACGGTGTCCCCCTGCGGACTCTCGTTCCAGGCACACCGGTGGCTGGACGAGAGCGGTGTGACCCGCACCAACTCCTGGGCGGTGATGTGGGGTTGGCCCTGGCGCTGGAGTCCGCACATCCGGTGCGACATGACACGGCCCCACCCACCGCTCTGCCGTAGAGGCCGTGTCACTCGCTCTGCCTGGGGCCACCCCATTCCTCTTCCGCCTCCATGAACCTGATGCCGTCATGGGACAGTGAGGCGGTGGCGGGCGTCTTGTGTGACGTCCAGTCGACGGTGATCAGGCCCTCGTCGGCCAGGTAGGCGCAGGCTGCGGACAGGTCGTCGTCGGGTAGCTGGAGCTCCTCGCGGAGTGCCGCCCCGCCGACCTCAGGCCGGTTGTGCTCCATGGCTCCGTAGAGTTGCCGAAGGATGGCCTTGCGGTAGGTCTTGCGTTCACGCAGTGTCGTCATGGCTGGCGCTCTCACGGTGGTCTCCGAGGCTGCTGATGCCAGTGGGCAGCCGACTCTGCGGCCTCGCTCACAGCCTCTTCCGTCCGGGTGCCCGCTGCGCAGCCCCTCATGCGGCTTCCACCCTTTGTATAGGGCGCCCGGCGACGCGGGTGCTCGGGAGATGGGGAGTAGCGTGGTCAGAGGCAGCAGAGGCGAGGCGCGTCCCGTGTTCGCTGCCGGATCCCGAACGGGTGATCCTCATGACCGACTCCGACACATCCCATGGTCCCCGGCATCTGCCGAGCGGCATCCGCCAGACGGTACGGCCGGGGTGTGCGCTGCTCCGGCTGGAGACGACGGCATCGCGCGAAGGTGGTCTCGACGGGGCGGGGTGGCCGAGGTCCCATGACATCGGTGCGGAGTTGCCGGCACTGCTGGACGCGCTCACGGAGCACCTCGGCCCCCTGAGCCGGGTCGGGCTGGACGCCACGGCCTGGGAAGGGCTACCGACGCGGATCGCCATCGATGACCGCGTGGTGCACGTGGACTCCTTCCCGGTGGGTGATGAGACCATCTTGATCACCCGGGGCGCCAGGGACCACTTCTCACTGCTGGTCATCCCACCGGAGGCGACCCCCGAGGCCGCTCACGCGGCGATGGCCCAGGCCGTCCTGGCCGGCAACATCAGCTCTGCGGAGCAGATCCTCATCGGCACAGGAGGCAAGCAGGCGGCGTCGGGTTGATGAGACGCCTCGCACCGGGACAGACTCGGCCGCCCGGTCAACCGCGCCACTCCACCAGGAGCAGCGTCGCGTCGTCCGTGGTCCGGCCGCCCCGCGCCCGCTTGAGTGTGTGCGACAGGGCGCGCGCCACCGCCCGGACCCCGCGGCCGGTTCTCTCCAGCCCGTTGACCCAATCGATCAACTGCTCCTCCCCGAACTGCTCCTCGCCCGCCGCGTGCTCCTCGATCAGCCCGTCGGTGAAGCACAGGACACGGTCTCCCCGTTCCAACCCCAGCGCACTCACCTCCGGCTGCGCGCCGCCCAGGCCCACGGGGAGAGTCGTCGGGCCGACCAGTCGGTGCGTGACACGGTGGTCGCGGACGAGTATCGGCGCGGGGTGGCCGGCGTTGACCCACTCGAGCTGGCCCGTTGTCGTGTCCAGCCGCATCATCTGCGCGGTGACGAAGTGCTCGGCGCCGAACTGCTTCGCCACGGCGTCGTCCATGAAGGCGTAGATCTCCGTCAGGCCGGTACTCAGGCGGCGGGCGTAGCGGTACGCGCCGATGGCCACGGTGGCCATCGTGGCCGCGCCGAGGCCGTGCCCCATCGCGTCGATCATGGCCAGGTGGAGGACGTCGCCGTTGAGCGCGTAGTCGAAGCTGTCCCCCGCCACGTCGTAGGCGGGCTCCAGGACTCCGGCCAGGGCGACGTGCGGCATGATCATGGCCAGGGGCGGCAGCAGCGCCCACTGGATCTCGGCGGCCACGCTCATCCGTTCACGGCGTCGGGTACGGAAGAACAGGTCCGAATATCCGTGCTTGGTCACCAGCAGGTCGGCCACCAGAGCGGAGAGCCGGCGCAGCATGCGGCGGTCGTCGTCGTCGACCCGGTCCAGCGTCACGGCCATGACGCCCACCTGGTCGCCGCCGTCGAGCAGCGGCAGGTGTATGCGTACGCCGTCGCCCTCGGGCAGCTCGACGGGCAGCGCACCGAGAAAGCAGCGGCCCGCGGCGGAATCGTCGATCACCTGGGGGTCCCCGCCCGCGAGCCCCTCGCCGGGCAGGGGTACGAGCAGCAGCTGGCCGTAGTCCTGCAGCAGGACCTGCGGACGGCGGCCCCCCAGCCGCTCCATCATGTCGGCGACCAATGGGCCGATGAGGTGGGGCGGGAGCTCATGCGCGCGATCGAGAACCATCCCGAGAAGCGCTTCCCCGAAGCTCTCGGAGCGGTCCACGCGCGATTCAGCCGTCATACGCTCACCCGACGTGATCCACGCGGACACGGGCGGCGGTGGCCGACGATCGAGCTGCCGGTCCCGTCAGTCCATCATGGGCCGTTCCGCTGCCTGCCGCACTCCTGGCCGTCCTCGACACGGGCGAGAATGCGCTGAGCCGACTGCGTGTTCCAGGGATCGGCGGCGGCCGTCAGCAGCCGGCCGGCCGTTCCCGCCGGCTCGTCGGGCGGGATGACCAGCAGCTCCCAGCGCCCCACGGTGCCGCACTCCAGGGTGATGGCCTGCGCTTCGTCGGCGGCGTCGCTCAGGACGACCTCGATCAGGTGGTCGGGCGCCGACACCGTTCCCGGGGCGTCAGGCCACGCGGCAGCACCCACCGTGACGCGGGTCACCGTACCGTGGCCGGGGTCCAGCGAGCCCACGAGCGCGGGCAGCTCCAGGGCCAGGGCGTCACAACGCGGCCACCACGCTCCGTCCAGTGGACCATGGCTGGCCTCCGGGGTGAGGCTCAGCCGCGACAGCGGCATCGTATATGTGTGCCCGTTGTCCCGTGGTGGTGTACCTGCGGCGGATGGTGTGACGGAGTCCATCGTGAGATCCCGTTCCAGGCAGCCTGGGGCCGTCCCTTTTTCGTCACTCGCCGGGAGCGGCGCCGCCCTGGTCGTGCGCCCGACATGCTCTCGGTGTCTCCCAGGCTACGCCCGGCCCGGGCCCAGGGCCGGAGGCGCCGCTACCGGCGCGTTCTCGGGGAAGAGGACCAGCACGCAGGGTGCGCCCGTACCGGGCAGCCCCACCATCTCTCCGTAGTTTCGCCAGCCCCAGGACTCGAAGGCAGCCTGGCCGGCCTGGTCTGCCGGATGGATCAGGGCGACGCCGAGCATGCTGTGCCGGTCGGCCAGCAGACGCTGTTGCAGACGGCGACCGATGTCTCGGCGCTGGGCGTGATGATGCGCCACGACCTGGGTGAGGAGCAGGAACCGGGCACAGCCGGTGAGCCGCTGGACGCCCTCCTGCAACCCCCGCTCCCAGCGGGCATGGGGGATCACCGGGAATCCGAAGGCGCACCCCACCAGCACCGTCGTTTCGGCAACCAGCAATGCAAAGCCGGGCTGTCGGGCGCTGACGGCAAGCCGCCCCAAGAAGTCGCCCCGCTCCCGGCTCGCGTTCGCTGACAAGCCCACGACGGGTTCCCCGGCCAGGTCGGCGATGTCCTCGCTCATGTCCTCCGCCTGCCAGCGGGTCAGGCGGCGGAGTCGGATCCCGTCCTTGGCGACTGGTGCACTGACGAGGCCGCCGCCCTGCGCCTCGTCGGCCGACGGAGACGCGTCCGGCACCTCACTGAGCAGGGAGGCGGAGCCGCTCACGGCGAGAAGTCGGGTGATCTGCGCGCACGGATGGTGCAGCCGCACGAAAGCATGGACCCGGTCCGCGCGTTGCGACGCCGTCAGGAAGACGTCCAGGCCCTTGGAGTCACAGGAGCCGACGGTGGTGAGATCGATGTCGATGCCGGTCACGCCGTCGCGCAGGCACTGTTCCAGCGCAGCCCGCAGCAGCGGAGCCGTGGCCGGTCCGATCGCGCCGACGAGCGTGACGAGGGCCTGCTCTCCCCGGTCACGCCGGTGGATGTCCAGACGCTGCACGACCGTCACGCCGCCCCTCGGCAGAGAAGGGCGATGACCGGGGAAGGTCGCGGAGTCGCTGTGCTCGCGGTGGCCATGATGCCGACCCGTCTCCGCACCGCCCGCTCGGGCGGCCCGGGTTTCGTCTCTCGCCGAGGACGACCCGACAGGAGAGTCGGAATGCGTGATGCCCTCGGTACCCTCACCCTACGTCGTCGGCAACCGGGAATGTGGCGTCGGCCAGACTCATCCGAGCCGAGCGCATCCGCCTGCCGTGCTCTCTGCCTGACCCCTACCTACGGGATGTCCACCGCCTCCGGTCCCAACCCGTGCAACCTAGGCCACGACGGACGTCGTCGGCACCCGACCGGCGTCACCGCGCTCGCCTCCCCCCGATGTGATCGATCACCTCCTGTTCACAGGCAACCCACAGTCTCCGCACTCCGTCCTCCGGGGGCGAGGGGCTCCCGGGTCGGCCGGGACGCCCGAGACCGGGGTCATCCAGGAGGAACTGTGATCCGTGCCCGGCGTATATGGGTGACCGCCGCCGCGTTGCTCGCGGTGGCGGGCGCATCCCCAGGGCTGGCGGCAGCAGACAGTCAGGCACCAAGAGGCGGCGGGGAGTTGACGTCGTCGGACGGCGGGGCGCTGCCGCCGGGCTGGGGGATCACCGGCGGGCGTACCGCGCCGCAGCTGGTGTGGCGGTCGGACCGGCCGGTGCCCATGGGGGACGCCCGGGTCGAATTCCGCGCGGGCGACCGCCTGTTGGGCGTGCCGCAGCCGGGCGAGGACGGGCGCACCTTCCGGCTGCCGCTCGGCGCGCGGGTGCCGGGCGGGCTGCGGGACCTGCATGTGTGGGCCGGGGGGCGGCGGCTGGACGCGCCCGTGGCGGCTGCCGGGGCCGGGCCGGCGGTGCGGCCGCCCGCGCCGCTGCCCGCGGGCGGCGTGGACCCGGGCAAGCCCGGCGCCTACCGCACCACGACCGGTGAGTACAGCCTGAAGTCGGTGCACATACCCGGCTTCGCCGCTCCGGTGGAGATGCGCGCGGTGGTAGTGGCACCGGTCGGCGCGTCCGGCAAGCGACCGCTGGCGCTGTTCCTGCACGGCCGGCACTACACCTGCTACAAGGGCGGCCACATCACCGGCGACTGGCCCTGCGCGGCCGGCACCAAGCCGGTGCCGAGCCACCGCGGCTATCTGCGTGACCAGCGGCTCCTCGCCTCGCAGGGCTATGTGACCGTGTCGATCTCCGCCAACGGCATCAACGGCCAGGACGACACTGCCGAGGACGGCGGCGCGGAAGCGCGGTCCGCGCTGGTGCGGATGCACCTGGCCCGCTGGGCCGACTGGTCCGACCACCCGGCGTCGGCTCCGGCGGTCGTCCAGAAGGCGCCGCGCGCCGACCTGTCCCGGGTGCTGCTCGTCGGGCACTCGCGGGGCGGCGAGGGTGTCAACCGCGCCGCGCTGGACAGCCTCTACCCGCCGCCCGCCGACCAGGACGGCTACCGCGGCCCGGTCCGCTGGACCATCCGCGGCACCGTCCTCATCGGCCCGACCGCCTTCGGCCAGAACCCGGTGGCCGACGTGCCGTCGATGACGATCCTGCCGGGCTGCGACGGTGACGTCTCCGACCTCCAGGGCGAGGTGTACGTCGACGGGACGCGCGGGGTCAGCACCGGCGGCGCGCTGCACAGCGCCGTGTACGTCATCGGCGCCGACCACAACTTCTTCAACTCGGAGTGGACGCCGGGCCGGGCCGCGGCGCCCGCCGAGGACGACTTCTACGACGACCCGCAGCACCCCGACCCGGTGTGCGGGAAGAAGGCGGCGACCCGGCTGACCGCCGACCAGCAGCACCGGGCCGGTTCCACCTACATCGCGGCCGCCGCGCGGCTGTTCGTCGCCGGGGACGACCGGGTGCGGCCGCTGCTGGACGGCTCCGGGAAGCGGGCGCCGTCGGCGGATCCGGCGCGGGTCCTCAGCCATGCCGTGGGCGCGGGCCGGGGTGCCGGGTTCCTGCCGGACGGCGGGGTCTCGGTGCGCGGTGCCAGGCTGTGCGACGCGGTCGATCCGAGCCCGTCCAAGGCCTGTCTGGGCCAGGGCACGAAGGGTGCCTCGCCGCACTTCGCGATGTGGGAGACCGGCCGGGAGACGGGGCGGCACGCGATCGCGCTGCACTGGACGCGCGCCGGCGCCGCCGCCCGGGTGACCGCGCCGCGGCCGCTGTCGCTGTCCGGTTCCACGGCGCTGGCGCTGCGGCTGTTCGTGCCGCCGAACTCGCACGGCACCCGGCTGGACGTGTCCGTCACCGACGCCCGGGGCCGCAAGGCGGCACTCGGCGAGGTCCGGGCCGACGGGCTGCCCGGCAGTGAGCGGACGGCCTCCTACTGGGCGCGCGAGATCCGGCTGCCGCTGACCGCGGCCCGGCGCGCCGGGCTCGATCTGCGCTCCGTCACCTCCCTGGAGCTGACGCCGCGTTCGGCGTCCGGGCGGGCCTGGCTCATGGACGCGTGGGGCTGGCGGGCCGGGACCCCGGCGGTGCGCGCCGCCGAACTGCCGCGCGTGGACATCGGCCGCACGACCGTGGCCGAGGGCGACTCCGGGACCCGCACCTATCACGTGCCGGTCGAGGTGACGGGCCGGGGCAGCGGCCAGGTACGGGTGTACGTCCTGGACCCGGTCACCGGACAGGCCAAGGACCGGCTGGTGACGGTGCGTCCGGGCGGCCATGACATCGATGTGCCGATCACGGTGCAGGGCAACACGCGCTACGGCACCGATGTGTCGTACGACGTCCTGGTGAAGGCGGTGCACCACGCGGTGGTCGGTTCCCACCGGGGCGGCATCACGGTGCACGACGACGATCCCGCGCCGCGGATGACCGTGACCCCGGTGGCCGGCCGGGTGGCCGAGGGCAAGCCGCTGACGTGGCGGCTCTCCCTGTCCGAGGCGGTCGACGTGGACATGAGCGCGTTCTTCGTCGTGGCCCCCGCATCCGCTCCGGAGCTGTCCACCAAGGACGTTCCGGCGCGCTGGCTGCGGGACAACTCCGGGGAGTCGCCCGATCCCGAGCGCCCGCTGTCCAAGGTGACCGGCCTCTATCTGTGGGTGGACATCCCGGCGGGGAAGCGCAGCGCCGACATCACCGTGCCCACCGTCACCGACCGGGTGAAGGAGCCGGCCGAGTCGGTGCGGTTCCGGCAGGTCGATCCGCGGACCGGCAAGCCGCAGACGGGCGACCTGGAGCTGACCGGTTCGGTGCTGGACGCGTCGTAGGACGCGCGGTCCGGGTGGCCCTCAGCCGGTGAGGGTCACCCGGATCCCGACGGTGCCGTCCAGGCCCCGCCGCAGCCGGCTGCCCAGCAGGGTGAGGCGCCCGAGGACGCCGTACTTGCGGGCGATCAGGGTCCGGTAGCGGGCGGTGGTGGCCCGGTCGGCGAGCACGGCGGTGGCCGGCGTCTGGTCACCGGTGGGGTTGCCGCGTACGTCGCAGGGGCCGACCAGGACGTCGGGGCGGCGCCGGATCCGCTTGACCTTCCAGCTGTCGGCGGCCGTCCACACTCCGAGGGTGTCCCCGTCGCGCACCACCCACACCGGGGTGGCGACCGGGGTGCCGTTCTTGCGATAGCTGGTGACCAGCAGGTACTTGCCGGAACCGAGCCGGTCGAGCCGCGTGTCGTCCATCCCGGCAGTCTACGGAAAGCCCCCGCTGCCGCCCGTCCCGCACCCGCCGCGCGCTGCGCCCGGTCAGGACAGGGCCGCCGCCATCCGCCGTATCCCTTCGGTGAGGATCTCCGGCGAGGTCGCCAGGTTCAGCCGGGCGTGGCCCGCGCCGCCGGTGCCGAAGGGCACACCCGAGGTGAGCGCGACCCGGCCGCGGTCGAGGAAGACCTGCGCGGGGTCGTCGCCCAGGCCGAGGGCACGGCAGTCGAGCCAGGCGAGATAGGTGGCCTCGGCCGGGTGGGTGCGGAGGGCGGGCAGCCGGTCGGCGAGCAGCTCGGCCAGCAGGCGGCGGTTGGCCTGGACCCCGGTGAGCAGGTCGTCGAGCCACCCGGTGGCCTCGCGCAGGGCCGCGGTGTGCGCGATGACACCGAGATGGCTGGGGGCGTGGCCGACCTCCTTGGGCAGCCGGGCGAGGTCGGCGGCGGCCCCGGGTCCGGCGAGGGCGACGGCGGCCTTGAGCCCGGCCAGGTTCCAGCCCTTGGAGGCCGACATCACGGACAGGCCGCGGTCGGCGCCGGGCACGCTCAGATACGGCACGAAGGTGACGCCGGGGGCGACGAGCGGGGCGTGGATCTCGTCGGCGACGACCCGGACGCCGTACCGCTCGGCCAGCGCGGCGACCGCCGCCAGTTCCTCCCCGGTGTGCACGGTTCCGGTGGGGTTGTGCGGACTGCACAGCAGGAACGCGGCGCGGCCACCGCCGGCCGTGGTCTTTCGGAACGCTGCTTCCAGGCGTTCGAGGTCGAGCCGCAGCCCGGTGCCGAGCGGCGCCTCGACCACCGTGCGGTCCAGGTGGGCGACGAACTCGAAGAAGGGCGGATACACGGGCGGGTTGACGATCACCCGATCGCCGGGCCGGGTGACCAGTTTGAGCATCTCGATCACGCCGAGCATCACGTCCGGCACGACCGCGGTGCGCTCGACGGCGATCCCGTGCCAGCCCCACCGTGCGGCGGCGAAGGCGGCCAGCGCCTCGGCGTAGCCGGTCCCGGCCGCGTACCCGGTGTCGCCCAGCGCGAGGGCGTCGGTGACGGCGCGGACGACGGGTTCGGCGAGCGGGACGTCCATCTCGGCGACCCACAGCGGCAGTACGTCCTCGGGGTAGGTGCGCCATTTCACGCTGGTACGACGCCGTAGCCGCTCCAGGCCGAGGACACGCAGCGGATCGGACGCGCCGGTGGTGTGCCGCGGGATGCCGGTCATGCGGCTCACGATAGGGCGCCGCGCGGGGTGCGGGAACACGGCGTCGCGGGATGTGCGGGCCGGCCGCTGAACGCCCGGGCGTGCGGCCGCGTATGGAGGGGCGGGCCCGCGGGGAGCCGGGGGCCTGGCGCCCCGGGATTCGGCGGAGCGCGTTCGGGTTCGGTTTGGGGAGCCTTGCATGCGGCACGCACGACGACGCCTCGTCCGGCGAGTGACACGGCTGGCGGCGGTCGGCGGACTTCTCCTGGGCAGCGCGATGGTCGCCCAGTCGGCCTTGGCCGGTGAGACCCCGCCCGCCGCCAGACCCCTCAGTTCCGCCACGGGTGGCGCGGGTGCCGGGACCACCGGTACGGCGCTGGTGGCGCGGCTCGGTACGGCCCGTACGGCGGGCAACTGGATCGGCGCCGACGGGCGGCCGGTGGTGGCGGTCACCGACGCGGCGGCCGCGCGGACGGTACGGCAGGCCGGGGCCGAGGCGAAGCTGGTGCCGCACAGCATGGACGAGCTGAAGTCGGCCACGGCGGCGCTGCGTTCGGCGCCCCGGGTGGCGGGGACGGCATGGGCGGTGGACTACCGCACCAACCGGGTGGTGGTGCAGGCGGACAGCACGGTGTCCGCGGCGAACTGGGCCCGGATGTCCCATGTCGCCGCGGGGATCGGTGGTTTCGTGCACATGGAGCGGACGCAGGGCAGGTTCACCACGCGGCTGAACGGCGCCCAGCCGATCCTGTCGACCGGCGGGCGCTGCTCGGCCGGGTTCAATGTCACCGACGGGCAGAGCGACTTCATCCTGACCGCCGGGCACTGCGGCCCCGCGGGCACCACCTGGTTCGCGGGCGGCCAGGGGGACCAGCAGCTGGGCAGGACGGTGAACAGCACCTTCCCCGGCAACGACTTCTCCCTGGTGCGGTACGCCTCGGGGACGGCCGGCGCGGGCGCGGACGTGGTCGCGATCGGCGGGGGCAACGGGGTGCGGATCACCGGGGCGGCCGATGCGACGGTCGGGCAGCGGGTGTTCCGCAGCGGCAGCACCAGCGGCCTGCACGACGGCCAGGTGACCGCGCTGAACGCGACCGTCAACTACCCGGAGGGGACGGTCACCGGGCTCGTCCAGACGACGGTGTGCGCCGAACCGGGTGACAGCGGCGGCCCGCTGTTCTCGGACGGCGTCGCGCTCGGGGTCACCTCGGGCGGCAGCGGCGACTGCACGACGGGCGGGACGACCTTCTTCCAGCCGGTGGTTCCGGCGCTGACGGCACTCAAGGTCGAGCTGTTCGTGTCGCCACCGGGGGCGACGCCCTCCCCCTCGCCGTCGGCCTCGAAGGGGCAGGGTGCGGTGGCGCCGAGCGCGGCCGCACCGGGCTCCCCGGCGCCGGTCACCGGTGCGGCGGAGGGGCGGACGCTGCTGGCCCGGCTGGCCGACACCCGCACCATCGGCCCCGGTCTGCTGGTGATCGCGGGCAGTCTGGTCGCGCTGGTCGCGACCCGGTACATCCGGGCCGAGCAGGACCGCAGGGCCTATCAGCAGCAGTATTCGGCGATGTGGGGCTGAGTACGGCCTACAGAGGATGCACGAGAAGGGCACCCGTGTGGTCACGGGTGCCCGGGAGGGTGAGCGCGGATGCTCGCCGAATCGATCAGGCGGCACGCTGCGGTCGGGGGGCCGCGGCGGCCCACTCCATCACGAGGCGCTGGTACTCCGCGCGCTGCTCGCTCGTCAGTGTCCCGCCCGCCCGGCACCACAGGGCCCGGATCTCCTCGTTGACCTCCGCGGCCGATCGCTCGGAGACGGCTTCAACAGTGGTGGACATGCTGTGAAGCATATGCCGATCAACGTGAAGGCGCTGTGAGTAACTGCACTCGATACGGACATTTCAGACCGTGTTGCTCATCACGTCGATGTGTCAAGCCACGAAGGGGAGTTCACACCGGACCCTCACCCGCCGTCCTCAGGTGCCCGGCTTGCGGCCGTACACGAAGACGTCGTCCCCCTTCCTCAGCAGCGACCAGTACTTCTTGGCGTCCGTCCTGGTCATGTTGACGCAGCCGTGCGAGCCGGGCGGGTTCCACATGCTGAGACCGACCGAGTGGAAGGCCTGGCCGCCGTCGAAGAACTGGCTGTAGGGCATGGGCACGTTGTAGACGGTCGAGACGTGGTCGATGTCACGCCAGTAGATCTTCTTCAGCCCGGTGCGGGTGGTGAAGCCCTTGCGGCCGGTGCGCACGGGCACCGGGCCGTAGACGAGCTTCTTCCCGTCCTGGATCCAGCTCAGCTGGAGGGTGAGGTTCACACAGGCGATCCGGCCCTTGTTCACCGGGCACGCGCCGTCCTTGTTCGGGTTCTTCCCCACGGCCTTCTGCTTGGTCATGAGGTCCATCACGCCCCAGGTCACCGGCCCGGCGTAGCCGATGGCGGGGCTGATGCCGTGCCGGTTCTGGAAGGCCCGGATCGCCGTGCAGTCGGCGGCGGACTGCTTGCCGTCGACCGGCCTCCCGAGGAACTTCTCCACCTGCTTCTGGTACGGCCCGCTCCGCGTCGTACAGCTCGCCGCCTGGGCCGGCGCGGCCGTCAGCGCGAGAGTGAGCGGCGCCACCAGCCCGGTGACGCCCAGCGCGACGACGCCTCGTCTGCGTATGTCCCCCATCACGGTCCCCTCGTCTCCCCTTTGCCCGGAGTCTCCCCCGGGTGCTCCTTTGCGCACTTCCCACGGTCTCGCCCTACTAGACCTGCTTCGCCCCGCCAGGGTTGTGGTTCCGGCCGGCCTGTGACGAAACGGTGAACTTCGTCACTGCCCGGCCGGTCCCTCCCAGCACTCCCGCAACACCCGCACCGCCCGTTCCATGGCCTCCGCTGTCGCCGTGAACGGAAGGCGGACATGGCGGGCCAGGGTGGTGCGGTCGGCGGCGAAGTGCGGGCCCGGGGGCAGTGCGACGCCCCGGGCGGCGGCCCGGGCCACCAGCTCGGTGGCGCGCGGCCCCTCGCCCAGGTGCAGCCAGAGGGTGAGACCGCCGTCCGGCACGGTGTAGGTCCATCCGGTGCCGGCGAGCAGCCCGGCGAGATGGTCGCGCTGGGCGCGCAGCCGGGCCCGCCGGTCGGCGAGCAGGCCGGCGAGGGGGTCGCCGAGGAGTTCCGCGGCGATGAGCTGTTCCAGGGGCGGTGGCGCGAGCTGGGCCTGGAGCGGGTGCTGCCGCAGGTGCCGTACGAGGTCGGCGGTGGCCCGGATCCAGCCGACGCGCAGGCCGCTCCACAGGGTCTTGCTGGCCGAGCCGAGCTGGATCACCCGCGCCCCGGCGAGATGCGGTTCGGTGCCGGGCGGTGTCCTCAGGTCCAGGTCGCGCAGGGTCTCGTCGGCGAGGACGGTCAGCCCCTCCCGCTCGGCGAGCGCGGCGATCGCCCGGCGGTCCGGCCCGGACATGTGGGCGCCGGTCGGATTGTGGAAGTCGGGGACCAGATAGGCGAGCCGGGGGCGGTGCCGGCGTACGGCGGCGGTGAGGTGTCCGGTGTCCCAGCCGGCCGCGGAGACCGGCACGGGCAGCAGGCGGGCGCGGCGGGCGCGCAGCAGGGCGAGGGCGCCGGGGTAGGCGGGGTTCTCCACCACGACGGGCGCCCTGCGGTCGGTGTGCAGCTGGTCCAGGAGGAGGGTGAGGGCCGCCTGGGCGCCGGAGGTGACGAGGATCTGCTCGGGGCGGGTGGCGAGGCCGGCGCGGGTGTAGCGGTCGGCGAGCAGTTCGCGCAGCCGGGGCAGGCCCGCGGTGGCGACGCCGGAGTCGACCAGCAGGGGCGCGCTGCGGGCCGCGGCGCGGGCGAGCGCGGCGAGGTAGGCCTCGTGGGGTGCGGCGGTGACGGCGAGGGTGAGGTCGAGTCCGGCGTCCGGGGCGCCGCCCCGGTCCAGGGACCAGGGCGTGGTGCGTTCGGTGAGGCGGGCGGGCAGCCGTACGGCGCTGCCGCTGCCGTGCCGGGTGTGCAGCCAGCCGTCGTCGCGCAGCAGGGTGAGCGCGGTGACCACGGTGCCGCGGCTGACGCCCAGGGTGCGGGCCAGCTCCCGCTCGGAGGGCAGCCGGGTGCCGGCCGGGAGCCGGCCGTCGATCACGGCCTCGTGTACGGCTGCGGCCAGGGCGCGGGCGAGCGGGGCGGGGCGGGCGCGCCAGTCGCCGAGCGCGGCGACGAATCCAGTGTCCACCGCGTCATTGTGTCCCAGCGCACTGGTCCAGTTTCCGCGAAGTGGACCGGTCTTCGGGCCTGTTCCGCGGTCTACGCTGCGCCGCATGCACCGCAACCTCGCCGGCGATCTCTCCCGGCTTCCCGAACTCCTCCAGTCCGCCCGTGACTTCGCCGCCCAGGAGGCGGTGGGGCTCGCTGCCCGGCCGGTCGTGGCGGCCGGCCCGCCGCCCGCGCGCGCATCCCTCCCGGACGAGGGGGCGGGAGGCCAGGCCGCACTGGCCCGGTTCGCCGAGCGGTGGGCGCCCGGCTTCTCCGGTTCGGCGGGGCCCCGCTATCTGGGCTTCGTCACCGGGGGCGCGACCCCCGCCTCGGTCGCGGGCGACTGGCTGACCTCCGCGTTCGACCAGAACCTGTCGGGGGCCGGGGGTTCCTGGGCGGGTGAGCTGGAGCGGGAGACCGTGGCGTGGCTGCGGGAGCTGTTCGGGCTGAGCGAGGCGCACAGCGGGGCGTTCGTCACGGGCGCGACCGCGTCCAACACGGTCGGGCTGGCGATCGGCCGGGAGTGGCTCGGCGAGCAGCTGGGCGTGGACGTCTCCCGGGCCGGTGCGGCCGCGCTGGGCCCGGTCGACGTCCTCTCCGGCAGCCCGCACTCCAGCGTCACCAAGGCGATGTCGGTGCTGGGCATCGGCCGGGACCGGCTGCGCCCGGTGCCGCTGCTGCCGGGCAACCGGGAGGCGGTCGACGTGGCCGCACTGGAGGCGGCGCTCGCCGAGCTGGACGGCCGGCCGGCGATCGTGGTCGCGAACGCGGGCACGGTGAACAGCGTCGACTTCGACGATCTGCGGGCGATCGCGGCGCTGAAGGAACGGCACCGCTTCTGGCTGCACGTGGACGCGGCGTTCGGTGCCTTCGCCGCCCTGTCCCCCGCGTACGCCGCGCTGGTCGACGGGCTCGACGCGGCCGACTCGGTCTGTGTGGACCTGCACAAGTGGCTCAACGTCCCCTATGACGCGGCCGTGCAGTTCACCCGGCGCCGGGATCTCCAGGTGGCGGTGTTCCACAACGCCTCGCCGTACCTCGGGCTGCCCGTCGGCGAGCCGGACTTCCTGCATCTCACCCCGGAGAACTCCCGCCGGCTGCGGGCCCTGCCCGCCTGGTTCTCGCTGGTGGCCTACGGGCGCGCCGGCCACCGGGAGATCGTGGAGCGGAACGTGTCCCTGGCCCGCCGGCTGGGCGCGGGCGTCGACGCGCTGCCGGGGCTGCGGCTGCTGGCGCCGGTGCGGCTCAACGTCGTCTGCTTCACCCTGGCCGAGGACCCCACCGAGAAGCGGGTGGCGGAGCTGGCGCGGGCGGTCGCCGCGACCGGGGAGGCGTTTCTGACGCCGACGGTGTACAGCGGGGTGCCGGGGCTGCGGGCCGCGTTCAGCAACTGGCGGACCACCGAGGCCGACACCCAGCGGGTACTGGACGCGCTGGGGGCGGCCTCGGGGTGAGGGTTCAGGGGTGGTGGCCGACCCGATGAGCCGACGGTACGGCCCGGAACCGCTGTCCGGCGGTGTCCGGGCGCGCGCCTGGCAGGCCGGACGGCGTGGTGTCAGTGGCCGCGTGCGATCCATTCCTCCAGGTGGGGGGCTTCGGCGCCGATGGTGGTGGAGTCGCCGTGGCCGGTGAGGACCTTGGTCTCGGGCGGCAGGGTGAGGAGCCGGTCGCGGATCGAGTCGATGATGGTCGGGAAGTGGGAGTAGGAGCGTCCGGTGGCGCCGGGGCCGCCCTGGAAGAGGGTGTCGCCGGTGAAGACGACGCCGAGGCCGGGGTCGTGCAGGCAGACCGCGCCGGGGGCGTGTCCGGGGGTGTGCAGGACCGTCAGGTCGGCGCCGGCGGCCTCGAAGACCTGGCCGTCGAGGAGATGCCGGTCGGGCTCGCGGTCGGGGTGGGTCATCCGCCACAGCGGCAGATCGTCGGGGTGCAGCCAGATGAGCGCGCCGGTGCGGTCGGCGAGTTCCGGGGCGGCGTCGACGTGGTCGTTGTGGGCGTGGGTGCACAGGATCGCGGTGAGCCGGCGGGCGCCGACCGCGCGGGCGATGGCCTCCGCGTCATGGGCGGCGTCGATGACGACGACCTCGTGGTCGTCGCCGACGAGCCAGACGTTGTTCTCGACGTCCCAGGTGCCGCCATCGAGGATGAACTGGCCCTTGGTGACGAGGCGTTCGACGCGGGCGGCCATCACAGCACCACCACCGAGCGCAGCACGTCGCCGTGGTGCATCCGCTCGAAGGCCTGCTCCACCTCGTCCAGCCGGATGGTCTCGGTGACGAACGCGTCGAGCGGCAGCCGGCCCTGGAGGTGCAGGTCGATCAGCATGGGGAAGTCGCGGGAGGGCAGGCAGTCGCCGTACCAGGAGGACTTCAGCGCGCCGCCGCGGCCGAAGACGTCGAGGAGGGGCAGTTCGAGCTTCATCTCGGGGGTGGGGACGCCGACCAGGACGACGGTGCCGGCCAGGTCGCGGGCGTAGAAGGCCTGCTGGTAGGTCTCGGGCCGGCCGACGGCCTCGATGACGACGTCGGCTCCGAAGCCGCCGGTCAGCTCGCGGATCGCGGCGACCGCGTCGGTCTCCTTGGAGTTGACGGTGTGGGTGGCGCCGAGGCTGCGGGCCTTGTCCAGCTTGCGGTCGTCGATGTCCACGGCGATGATCTTCGCCGCTCCGGCGAGGTGCGACCCGGCGACGGCCGCGGAGCCGACGCCCCCACAGCCGATGACGGCGACCGAGTCGCCGCGGCCGACGTTGCCGGTGTTGATCGCGGCGCCGATGCCGGCCATCACCCCGCAGCCGAGGAGTCCGGCGACGGCCGGGGAGACCGCCGGGTCGACCTTGGTGCACTGTCCGGCGGCCACCAGGGTCTTCTCGGCGAACGCGCCGATGCCGAGGGCCGGGGAGAGTTCCCGGCCGGTGTCGGCGAGGGTCATCTTCTGCCGGGCGTTGTGGGTGTTGAAGCAGTACCAGGGGCGGCCGCGCAGACAGGCCCGGCACTGACCGCACACGGCACGCCAGTTGAGGATGACGAAGTCGCCCGGGGCCACGTCGGTGACGCCCTCGCCGACCGACTCCACGACGCCGGCGGCCTCATGGCCGAGGAGGAAGGGGAAGTCGTCCGAGATGCCGCCCTGCTTGTAGTGCAGGTCGGTGTGGCAGACACCGCAGGCCTGCACGCGTACGACGGCCTCGCCGGGCCCGGGGTCCGGCACCACGATCGTCTCGATGCGCACCGGCTCGCCCTTCCCCGGTGCGATCACGCCGCGTACTTGCTGCGCCATGGGCCTGGTCCCTTCCTTCGGTGTGGCTTCGCGCTGCCGACCCTACGCGGGACCGGTGGGCGGTGGCACGGGCCACGGCGGTGATCGTGGATCTTTCCGGCCGCAGGAACACCGGGCAACGACCCCACGATGAAAGAATTTGACCGAATAAGGCCATTCTATGATGACAATCTTTTTGCAGGGTGCGGGAATCTGCCTGGTGTGTCCCCGCGGCCCGGCCGTGCCTCAATGGGGGCATGCTCCCTGACGGCCGCCCTGGACGTACCGCCTTCCTGTTCTCGGCCGGCGCCTCCCCGCGGCCCGGGGCGGGACGTGAACTGCACGCCGCCTTCCCGGAGTTCGCCACGGCCCTGGACGACATCTGCGCGCGCCTGGATCCGTATCTCGAACTCCCCCTGAAATCCGTGATGTTCGCGGCCGACGGCACCCGGACGGCGGCGCTGCTGGACCGGGTCTCGTACAGCGGTCCGGCGGTCTTCGCGCTCCAGACGGCGCAGTACCGGCTGCTGCGCGGCTGGGGGGTCCGGCCGGACGTGGTGTTCGGCCACGCGGCCGGGCGGATGGCCGCCGCGTACGCCGCCGGGGTGTTCACGCTGGCGGACGCCTGTCACGCGGTCGGCACCCTGGCCCGGCTGCTGGACGGCCGCCCCGGCCCGGCGCCGCACTCCGGCCGTACCGCCGGGATCCTCGGCGCCTACGGCCGTACGCTCGCCACCCTCCGGCCCCGCCCGCCACGGGTCCCGCTGATCTCCGACCGCACCGGCCGCCCGGTGGGCGTCGAGACGGCGGATCCGGAGTTCTGGCTGGCGGGCGCCCCGGCCCGGTGCGCGGAGGCGGCCGGCCTGCTGTACCGGGACGGGGTGCGGGTGTGGCTGGAACTGGGCGCGGAGGACGTCCTCGGCCGCGGGTTGCGCGGCTGCCTCCCCGAGGGTGGTGCCACGTCGTCCGTCCTCGCCCTGTGCCGGGACTGGCCGGCGCTGAGCGGCGGCTACGGAAGGGGACGACAGCACTGAGGGCCGCCCCGCTCGGGGACGGCCCTCGGCTGCGCTCCGGCGGTTCAGGCCTGCACGGCCGGCAGCAGGCCGGTCACCGGGGCGACGAGGTCGGTGACCTGGTGCAGCTCGCTCAGCCGGTTCAGCTCGCTGAGCTGGTTCAGCGGCCGCACCTGCTCGGAGACCCGGGGTACCTCGGCCTTGTGCTGCGCGGGGATGTCGCTGACGGTCAGCGAGTCGAGCACGGCCATGGGGTTGATCTGCCCGGAGTCCGGAGCCGCCTGGGCGAGCGGTGCGGCGAGGCCGGTGACCCCGGCGGCGAGACCGAGGGCGGCGACGATACGTCGTGTTGACATCATGCCCTCAGCAACGGCGGCGGGCCGCGCCCGGACACGGTCCGCCGGCCGCGCTCACCCGTGAGGCGGAGCACCGCGGCTGCGCTTGCCGGGGCCGCCGGGCCGGAGGAGTCTCATAGGTGGGGCCAGCGCGACCGGCTCCTCGCCGGGCCGCGGACGCCTGACGGAGGTCACCATGGGCACCACAACAGGATCCGCCTTCAACGCCGACACACTGCGCAAGGGCATCGAGGGCAACACCGGGAACACGCTGCTGGCGCTCTATGCGGACGATGCGAAGATCCGCATCGTCGACCGCGACCACCAGCCCAGCAACCCCACCGTCCTGCAAGGCCGGAACCAGATCGCCGAGCTGCTGAACGACGTCTACAGCCGCGACATGACGCACAAGCTGGAGCAGTGTGTCGTCCAGGGCGACCACGCCGCCTTCAGCGAGTCCTGCGAGTACGCCGACGGCACCCGTGTCATCGCCGAGTCGATGATCACGCTGCGCGACGGCAAGATCGCCGATCAGCTGCTGATCCAGGCCTGGGATGCGGAGGGCTAGGCACGCCCCCGGCCGGACGGGCTGCGGAAGGAGGACCGCGAGGGTCCAGGTCACCTCCCGGCTGACCTGGACCTTCTCGGCACGGGCGGCGGTGGGCCAGACCCGCTGGACCGCTCTGCTCCGGTCGGTGCTGCGGGCGGCGGACCGTTGCGCACGGAACCGCGAGGCCGGGGGCCGTACGCGCCGTCGGTTACGCTGTCCCCCGGGCCGTGACTGGCGCTGAGGTGGAGCACCACCGGGGAGCGGCCCGTGACCGTGGATGCCGTGCGCCTGGGCGAGCAGATGCCGAACAGCTCAGGAGTGCCGCATGACCCAGGCCCGTCTCATGGACGGAACCGCCCTCGCCCGCCGCATCGTGGAGGACACCGCGAAGCGGGCCGCCGACCTCACCGCACGCACCGGTACCGCGCCCTGTCTGGCGACCGTGCTGGTCGGCGCGGACCCGGCGTCCGTGACCTACGTGCGGATGAAGCAGAACCGCTGCCGCAAGGCCGGCATACAGTCCCGGCACGTGGAGCTGCCCGCCGCCACGACGACCGCCGAACTCGTCGCGACCCTGCGGGAGTTGTCCGCCGACCCGCTCGTGCACGGCATCCTGCTCCAGCACCCGGTCGGCGCACACATCGACGAGCGGGCCGCCTTCGAGGCGATCGCGCCGGAGAAGGACGTCGACGGAGTCACCTTCGCCTCCTTCGCCACGATGAGCTTCGGTCTGCCGGGCTTCGTCTCCTGCACGCCGGGCGGCATCCTGCGGCTGCTGGACGAGTACGGCGTCGACCCGGCCGGCAAGCGGGCCGTGGTGGTGGGCCGCAGCGCGATCCTCGGCAAGCCGGTGGGCATGCTGCTGCTGGCCCGGGACGCGACCGTGACGTACTGCCACTCGCGGACGGCGGATCTGTCGGCGGCGGTCCGGGAGGCGGACATCGTCGTCGCCGCGGTGGGACGGCCGCGGCTGATCCGCGGCCAGGACATCAAGCCCGGGGCGGTGGTGATCGACGCCGGATACAACCCCGGGAACGTCGGTGACGTCGACTTCGACTCGGCCGTGGAGCGGGCCTCGCTGATCACTCCGGTGCCGGGCGGCGTGGGTCCGATGACGATCGCCACGCTGCTGGAGCAGACCGTGACGGCCGCCGCCCGGCAGCTCGGAGTCTGAGGGAGCGGTCCCCCGGGTCAGGTCAGTTCAGGTCAGGGACCACTTCTGGTTGTCCCCGCCGTTGCAGCTCCACAGCACGAGCGAGGTGCCGTCGGCGGTGCCCGCGCCATAGGCGTCCAGGCACAGTCCCGCGTGGACGTTGGTGAAGGTGCCGTCGGAGCCCCGGGTCCACTGCTGGTTGTCCTGGCCGTTGCAGTCCCAGATCACCACCTTGGTGCCGTTGGCGGTGCCGCGGTTGTAGGCGTCGAGGCACTTGTCGCCGTAGACGACGAGTTCCTTGCGGGCGGTGTACGTCCAGGCCTGGTTGGCGCCGCCGTTGCAGCCCCACAGTTCGGCCTGGGTGCCGTTGGTGAGGGTGTTGTCGTAGACGTCGGCGCAGCGGCCGGACTGCTTTCCGGTCAGCAGGGTGCCGTAGGTGCCGGGCAGCGGGCGGACGGTGAGGGTGCCGAGGGCGGGACCGCCGGTGAACACGAGGGAGTTGGCGCCGCCCTTGGTCAGGTGCACCTGCACCGAGACCGTGCCCGGCGTGGCGCCGGTGGGCGGGAAGGACACCGTCGTCGGGGTCTGGCCGTTCACCTGGAGGGTGCCGGTCACGGCCGTGGCGGCGGTGTTGGTGTAGGCGATGTCGACCAGGTGCACGCCGGTGCTCGCGGCGCCCACGCCGGTGTACCGGCCTGCGGAAGCGGCGCTGTAGTCGGCGCTCGCCGCCTCCGTGCCGGTCACCTTGAGCAGCACCGAGCCGCCCGCCGGGACGCTGGTGGTGTAACTCGTGGCGTAGGAGCCGGTGTTCTGCCGGGCCCACAGGTCGCGCACGGCCGCCGTGGCGCCGGTCAGGCCGAGGTCGGACCAGCGCACGGTGATGTCGTGCGCGGCGGAGGTGCGGTTGAGCAGGACGACGGCGCGGTTGCCGGTGCCGGCGAGGACCTTGCCGTAGACCTGGAGGCCGGTGGTGTCCTCGGCGACCTTGACACCCTGGAGGCCGCGCGGGTCCTGGTCGACGGCGACGACCTCCGGGTTCTTCAGGATGTCCGCCGTCTCGCCGGACATGGTGGCGAGGTCGTTGCCGGCCAGCAGCGGGGCGCCGGAGATCGCCCACAGGGCCATGTGGGTGCGGTTCTGGGCGGCGGTGAGGCCGGGCATGCCGACCATCAGCATGTCCGGGTCGTTGTAGTACCCGGTGTGCTGGGCGGCCGGGTGCAGGGCCTGGTCGAAGTTGGACAGCATGTTCGTCTGCGACGGCGTGTTGCCGTAGTAGACGATGTCGGTGCTGGTGCGCCACATGGGGGCGAGGCCGGGGGCCCAGTTCCACGGGTTCTTCTTGCCCCAGTTGCAGACCGAGAGGGTGAGCGGGCGGCCGGTGGCGGCGGCCGCCTTGGCGACGGCGGAGCTGATCGCCTTGTACGTCGTCGCCGGGTCCAGCCCCTCGACGTCGCCGCCGCACCAGTCGACCTTGACGAAGTCGAAGCCCCACTTCGAGAACTGGAGCATGTCCTGGTCGTAGTGGCCCTCGCTGCCGGTGTTCGGGGCGGCGGGGCGGCCGGTCGGGTAGTAGTAGCCGCAGCCGTTCTTGCCGGCGTCGGTGTAGATGCCGGCCTTCAGGCCCTTGCTGTGGATGTAGTCGGCGATGGCGCTCATGCCGCCCGGCCACTCGGCGGTGTCGACCGTGATGGAGCCGTCGGCGGCCCGGGCGCCCTGCCACCAGCCCTCGTCGATGTTGACGTAGCGGTAGCCGGCGGCGGGGAGGCCGGCCGCGACGAAGGCGTCGGTCTGCTGCTTGATGACGTTGTAGTCGATCTTGGAGGCGAAGCTGTTCCAGGAGGCCCAGCCCATGGGGGCGGTGGGCACCGGGATCTGACGGTCCGTCGCCGCCTGCGCCGGGCCGGGCTGGGCGAAGAGCAGGGCGGCCACCGCCGTCAGCGCGAGGACGAGTGCGCGCACGGCGACGGGTCGGGGCGGGCGGTACATCGGTGCCTCCGTGTGCGGGACGGACTCAACACTGACCGGGATTTCGAACGGATATCGACTCATCGAACAAACTCCGCGCCGACGGTAGAGCCGGCCGAGGGGGAAGTCAACGGCTGCGACAGGGGTGAAGTCGGCCTGATTCGCGGGTTGTTCGGGGCGCTGCGGGAGCACCGGCGCCATACTGGTGGCCGTGCGTGTTGCGATCATGACGGCGGGTTCCCGGGGTGACGTCGCCCCCTACACCGGGCTGGGGCACCGGCTCGCCCTGGCCGGCCACGAGGTCACCCTGGTCACCCACGGCCGTTTCGCGCCGCTCGTCGCGGGGTCCGGCGTACGGTTCCACCCGCTGCCGGTGGATCCGCGGGCGGAGCTGGAGTCGCCTCAGGGGCGGGGCCTGCACCGCAGCGCGAGCGGGGCCGGCAAGCTGGTCCGGATCGTGGAGATGGCGCGGCGGCTGGTCGGTCGGATGACGGACGATCTGCTGGCCGCGGCCCGGGAGAGCGACGCCCTGCTGCTGTCGGCGTCGCTCGCCCCGCTGGGGCACACCATCGCCGAGGGGCTCCGACTGCCCAGCATGGGCGTCTATCTCCAACCCCTCGCCGCCACCCGGGAGTTCGCTCCCCCGGTGCTCGGTCACGGCAACTGGGGGGCGGCGGTCAACCGGGTCGCCGGGCACGGGGTGGGCCTCGCCGTGGAGCGCATCTTCGCGGCCGCCGTGCCCGAGGTGCGGGCCCGGCTGGGCCTGCCCGCGCTGCGCCCCGGTGCCGCGCGCCGCGCCCGGGAGCGGCGGCACTGGCCGGTGCAGCACGGTTTCAGTCCGTCGGTGGTCCCGCGGCCCCGCGACTGGCGGCCCGGACTCGAGGTCAGCGGCTACTGGTGGCCGTACGACACCCCGGACAGCCGACTCCCGCAGCAGCTCGAGGAGTTCCTCGACGCCGGGCCGCCACCGGTGTTCGTCGGGCTGGGCAGTGCCACCGTGCCCAACGCCGGCCGGCTCAGCGCCCGGGTGGTCGCGGCGCTGCGGCGGGCCGGGCTGCGCGGGGTGATCCAGCGCGGCTGGGCCGGGCTCGCCGCCGACGGCGACGACATGCTCTGCATCGGCGACGTACCGCACTCCCTGCTGTTCCCCCGGATGGCCGCCGTGGTGCATCACGCGGGGGCGGGCACGACGGCCGCGGGCCTGCGCGCCGGGGTGCCGGCCGTGCCGGTGCCGGTGCAGTTCGACGCCGGTTTCTGGTCCGCGCGGCTGGTCGCCCTCGGCGTCGCACCGGACGCCGTACCGCTGCGCTGCCTCACGGCGGACACCCTCGCCACAGCCCTGGCCCGGGCCACCCGCGAACCGCGACACCGCGACCGCGCCCGAACCCTGGCCACCCGCATCCGCGCCGAGGACGGCGCCACGGCGGTCCTGGCGGCGGTGAACCGCCTGGCCGCCTGAAACCGCCCACGGCCGCCGACGCCCGCGCCTCCGGCGTGGCCGACCAGATCAGCCAGGGGCGACCGCCATGCCGCCGGATACTGGCCCGCGCGGCAGCGGAAGGACGGCGGCACGGGCGGCAGCGGACCCACTGGGCAACTAGGCCGCACGCCATCGGCCAGTAAGGCCGCCGACGTCCCCGCCTGCCGGCCCCGCCGACCAGGTCAGCCGCACCCGCTCGCCGATGGCCCCCATCCCTGGCGTCGCCGACCAGGTCAGCCAGAGGGGACCGCGCTCTACGGCCCGGTCAGGCCGGGGTGAGGACCATGCGGAAGCGGGCGGCGCCGGCGAGCATCTTCTGGTAGGCCTCGGCCACCGCGTCCAGCGGCAGGGGCTCGGTCATCGGGCGGATGCCGTGCAGGGCGCTGAAGGCCATGGTGTCCTCGACGTCCTGCGCGGTGCCGGACGCGTGACCGCGCAGCGTCCGGCCCGCCATGATCAGCTGGACCGGGCTCACGCCCAGCGGTTCCGTGTCCGCGCCGATGACCACCAGCTGCCCGCGCGGGGCGAGCCCGTCCACGGTGGCGGAGATGGCCTCGGAGCTGCCGGCGGTGGCGAGCACGACCTCGGCGCCGCCGAGCGACTGAAGCGCCTCGGCGACCGGGGTCCCGGAGGTGCTGTCGACATAGTGGTGGGCGCCGAGCTGCTTGGCGAAGTCGCCCTTCTCGGGGCCCCGGGCGATGGCGACGGTCTCGAAGCCCATCGCGGCCGCGTACTGCACCGCGAGATGGCCGAGGCCGCCCAGACCCAGTACGGCGACCAGGTCGCCGGGCCGGGCGGGGCTGAGCCGCAGCCCGTTGTACACGGTGACACCGGCGCAGGCCATGGGGCCCGCGTCGACCGCGGACAGCGCGTCGGGGATCCGGGTCAGCGCGTCGAGGGGCGCGACCACCTGCTCGGCGAAGCCACCGTCGTAGGCCCAGCCGGGCACTTTCAGGTTCGCGCACATCACGAAGTCGCCGCGCCGGCAGGACCGGCAGTGGCCGCACGCGCCGCCGAACCAGCCGACCGCCACCCGGTCGCCGGCCTGCCACCCTCGGCCCTCGGCGCCCTCGCCCAGCTCCTCGATCCGCCCGGCGATCTCGTGCCCGGGCACCGCCGGAAAGGTGACGCCAGGTAGCCCGGCGTTCACGAAGAACGCGTCGCTGTGGCAGATCCCGCACGCCTCCACGCGGATCCGCACCTCTCCCGGCCCCGGCCGGGGTATGTCCCGTTCCACCAGCTCGAACGGACCGCCCGCCGTCGCCACCTGCGCGACTCGATAGACGCTCATCTCGTGTCTCCCGGAGAAGCGGAAAAGTGGGCCCCAGAACCAGCAGACCAGCTCCGGGCCGCTCCCGCGCGCCGAACGACCGCCGCACCCCGGGAGCAGCGGTCGTGCACACGTCTTGTCGAGAGGCCCCCTCCTTCCTTACTTTTCAGTAAGTTCGCTGTGAAAGCACGTGCGTTCAGCTCCCCTCCCCGAGGAAAGAGAGAGCAGTCATGCCTGCCCCCAGAACCAGGCACCTGTGCTCCATGGCCGCCGCCCTCGTCCTGACGGTCGCCGCTCCGGCGACCGCCGCCTCCGCCGCCGCGTCGGACCCGTCCGGCGGCCTGCGCGAGGTGCTGTTCGTCGGCAACAACTGGGACGGCACCGCCGATGTCGTCGCCTCCTCCGGCGGCTTCGCGAAGATCGGCCGGATCGATGTCGTACCGGACAAGGACCAGCGGCTGGCGGAGATCAAGGCCGACCCGATCAAGTGGATCTACTACACCTCCATCCGCGACCAGGTCGGCGAGGGCCACGACCAGTACGTGGACGACATGTACTCCACGCCGGACGGCAGGTCGGTGGTCGTCTCCCGGCCCAGCTTCGCCGACGTGGTCTCCATCGACCTGGCCACCGACACCGTCAACTGGCGTTTCCCGGTGGCCGGTTACCGCGCCGACCACATGGCCGTCTCCCCCGACGGCACCCGGGTCGCGGTCTCCGCCTCCACCGCGAACAAGGTGCAGGTGCTGGACATCCGTACGGGGAAGGAACTCGGGGAGTTCGGCACCGGCGACAAGCCGCACGAGAACTTCTTCACCGACGGCGGCAGGTACATCTGGAACATGTCCATCGGCGAGGTCACCACCTCGCTGGACGCCCCCGGCTGGGACTGGACCAAGGGCGACCGCCATATCACCGTGGTGGACGCGACGACGTACAAGCAGGTCAGAACCATCGACATGCGGCAGCGCCTGGACGCGGCCGGGCTGAAGGACTTCTCCGACGCGGTACGGCCGGCCGCCTTCAGTCCCGACTGGTCGAAGCTCTACTTCCAGGTGTCGTTCTTCAACGGCTTCCTCGAGTACGACGTCGCCACCGACAAGATCACCCGGGTGAAGACGCTGCCGGAGAACCCGGCGACCAGCACGGACCGCACCACCTGGCTGCTGGACTCGCGCCACCACGGCATCTCCATGAACCCGGAGGGCACCAAGCTGTGTGTCGCCGGGACGATGGACAACTACGCCACCGTGGTGGACCGGGCCTCCTTCGACGTCGGCCCGCTGATCACCGCGTCCACACCGTACTGGGCGACCGTGAGCGGCGACGGCCGGGACTGCGTCATCTCCGAGGCCGGTGCCGACCGGATCACGGCCATCGACTTCGCCACCGGCCAGAAGGTCCTCTCCGTGCCGGTCGGCGACCACCCGCAGCGCGTCCGGCTCGGCCATGTGCCGGCCGACTGGACCGGTCCGCAGGGGAGTTGAGGACCCCCTAGGACCCGCTGAGCACCGTACGGCCTCCGGGACGCCCCACTCGCCCGGAGGCCGTACGGTCCGTCCACCGGCCACGGCGACCGCGCCCCGGGTCAGAAGTGCGCCGCCGCCCACGCGTCCAGTTCGGTGCGGGCCGCGGTCAGCAGCTCCGCCGAGGGCGCGGTCGCCCCGTCGGTCACCAGCGCGTAGTGCAGCGTGCCGGAGTCCCGGTCGGTGAGCAGCAGCCGGCGGCTGCCGGTGCCGCCCGGTTCCGGGGCCACGCCGACCGGGGTGCCGGCGGTGTACGCGGGGGGTGCGTACACCGTGCCCAGGTCGGAGACGACGGTGGTGGAGGCGGTCGGGAAGGACGCCGGGAGGTGCAGTTCGGTGGGGGCGGTGCCGCTGCCGGACCGCCACACCAGCAGCCCGTACCGGCCGGAGCCCACGAGCCTCGCCACGTTCGGCAGGGTGGACGGCACCGGGTTCCAGGTGAGGGTGGCGGAGCCGTCGCGGGAGCGGTCCTCGTAGGTGAAGGCCAGGGCGGTGCCGGCGGTGGCGCTCGGGTAGAGGCGGTCGAGGAGCCGGGCGTCCTGGCGCAGGGTGGCGTTCCCGGAGTCGTCCAGTCGTACGGCGGAGAGGTCCTCGTCGTTCCAGGCGTCGCCGGAGGTGAGCACCTTGTCGGGGTTGCCGTTCATCGGCTCGTGGTGCCGGCCGCTGTAGAGGTCCCACTGCCACTGGGTGCCGGAGAGCACCGGCCCGGAGTGCGCCGGGTCCGACCACCAGTTCGCTCCGGGAAGGCGGGAGTCGAGCGCCTGGTACATGGCCTTGAGGACGGTGGGCGCCTTGTCGGAGACCGTGCCGGACAGCGGGTGCCCGAACTCGCTGACCAGGGCGGCGGTGCCGGCGGCCGTGGCGCGGTCGCGGATCGCGGTGAAGTCGGCGGCGTACTGGCCGTCGGCGGCCTTGCCCCACATCAGGACGCCGGAGATGGCCTTCTGGTCGTAGAAGTGGGTGTTGAGGACATAGCGCGGGCCGAGCGTGCCCGCGTCCAGCAGGCCGCCCTCCTGCTTCTGGGTGGAGATGTTGGCGTTCCAGAACAGGTTCGGCTCCACGAACGCGGGCTTGTCCTGCCAGCCGGCGGCGTCCATCCGGGCGCGGAACCGCACGTAGAACGGCCACAGCAGATCGCGTTCCCAGGTGCGCGAGGCCTGCCCCGAGTCGTAGGTGCCCGCGTAGGGCTCGTTGTACGGGTCGAACCCGACGACGCCCGCGAACTCGTCGTCGGTCAGATGCCCGCGCAGATACGCCATGGTGGTCTGGGCGGTGGCGAGGAAGGCGTCCTGGAGGCCGTACGCGTTGTGCCAGAAGTCGTGCTGCGCCTGCTGCACGGCGGCGTTCTGCGTGATGTTCTGGCCCCAGAAGAGACAGATCCCGCAGGATTCCTTCGGGTAGTTCCCCGCGTCGACCGCCCACCCGGGGGCACCGTCGCCGGTGTACCAGCTGCCCGGGCCGAACAGGTGGCGGGCGTACAGGTCCTGGTGGAAGTCGGGGTAGACGCGGATACCCGCGTCCAGGAAGGCGCGGATCTGCTCGGTGACGGCGGCCAGATAGGCGGTGTCGACCTGGCCGCGGGCGGGCTCGGCGTGCGCCCAGGAGAGCAGGAAGCGGACCGCGTTGCCGCCGCCGAGGGCACGCAGCGCGGTCGCGGACTTCCTGGCGTCGGCGGCCGAGGCGAAGGGCAGACCGCCGTTCTCCTCCAGTTTGGTCTCGCCGGAGACGTTGTAGCCGCGCAGGACGACCTCGCGGCCCTGGCCGTCGGTGAAACGGCCGTCGCTCACGGTCAGTCGAGTGCCGTCGAACCAGAGGGAGTCGGCGGGGGCGGCGGTGGCGGACCCGCTGCCCGTCACCGTCAGGAATCCACAGAGGATGACCAGTACAGCCAGTACACGCACCCGAATATTCGGCATGTCCACTACAGTCCGGTGCCCGCCCGGAGGCAGTCAATACTTTCTGACTCTCCAGTAAGTTGACCGGTCCCCCGCCCGCACCCGCCCGTCCGAGCGGCCGGCGGTGGTGCGCGGGACGATGGAGACCTGGCCCCGCGGGAAGGAGCCGAGCGTGCGTGAGATCCTGCCGACGCTGGAACGCTGGTACGCGGCCCGGCTCCCGTTCGGGCTCGCCACCGTCGTCGCGGTGAGCCGCAGCGCGCCACGCGGGCCCGGCGCCGCCATGGCGGTGGGCCCCGGCGACGAGGTCGTGGGCAGCGTGTCCGGCGGCTGTGTGGAGGGGGCGGTGTTCGAGCTGGCCCAGGAGGTCGTGGCGAGCGGCGCGGCCCGTCTGGCGACCTTCGGCTACAGCGACGAGGACGCCTTCGCGGTCGGGCTGACCTGCGGCGGCGAGATCACCGTGCTGGTACGGCCGGTGACCCCGGCCACGGACCGCGCGTTCGGCGCGGTCGCCGCGTCGGTGCGCACCGGCGAGCCGGTCACCCTGGCCACCGTGGTCGACGGTCCCGCCCCGCGCGGATCCACCCTCGCGGTGTGGCCGGACAGCGTGTACGGCACGCTCGGCACGCGCGGCCTCGATGTCGCCGTCACCGCCGACGCGCGCGGCGAGCTGGCCCTCGGCGCCTCGGTGCTGCGGCACTACGGGCCGCGCGGGGAGCGCCGCGAGGACGAGGTCACGCTCTTCCTCCAGTCCTTCGCGCCGCCGCCGCGCATGCTGGTGTTCGGCGCCATCGACTACGCGGCCGCGGTGGCGCGCCTCGGCGACTTCCTCGGCTACCGGGTCACCGTGTGCGACGCCCGTGCGGTCTTCGCCACGCCGAAGCGCTTCCCGCCGGGCACGGAGGTCGTCGTGGACTGGCCGCACCGCTATCTGCGGGCCACGGTCACCGACGAGCACACGGTGATCTGTGTGCTCACCCACGACCCCAAGTTCGATGTGCCGCTGCTCCTGGAGGCGCTGCGCCGGCCGGCCGCCTATGTCGGGGCGATGGGCAGCCGCCGTACCCACGCGGAGCGCTGGGAGCGGCTGGTCGCGGCGGGACTCGGCGAGGACGAGCTGTCCCGGCTGCGCTCGCCGCTCGGGCTGGACCTCGGCGCCCGGACGCCGGAGGAGGTGGCCGTGTCGGTCGCGGCGGAGATCGTCGCCCTGCGCTGGGGCGGCAGCGGGGCGCCGCTGACCGGGACCGCGGGGGCCATCCACCACCCCGCCCCGCCCTGAGCGCGAGGCGCGTGGCACGGCCGGCCCTTGGCTCAGTGCCGGACCGACCCGGGCAGCAGCCGAGCGGCCGGCACCGCGGCGACCGCGTACAGGCACGCGGACCCCAGCGCCACCGCGTGGAACCCCCACAGGAACCGCCCCTCGGCCGTCGGCGCGCCCGCCATCGCCCCGGCCACCGCGATCCCGATCGCACCCCCGGTCTGCCGGGCGGTGTTGTTGACGGCCGACGCCAGCCCCGACCGTTCGCCGGGTACGGCGGCGATCGCGGCGGCGACCACCGCGGGCGTCAGCAGCCCGCAGCCGATCCCCCACAGCAGGAACGCGGCCAGCAGCAGCGGATAGCCGGTGCCGGCCGTGGCCCGGGTCAGCAGGGCGAGCCCGGCCGCGGCCACGAGCAGCCCGGCCACGGCCGGCAGCCGCGCCCCGATCCTGCTGGTGATCCGCCCGCCGAGCAGCGCGAACACGGCGAGCGGCAGGAACAGGGGGAGCACCGCGAGACCGGCCTGGAACGCCGACCGGTGCTGCACCGACTGAAGGAACAGGGTCAGCACGAACAGCGTGCCCAGCGTGCACAGGTTCATGATCCCCGCGGTGATGTTGGCCGCGCCGAACGCCGGGCGGCGCACCAGGGCCGGGGGGATCATCGCGGTGTCGCCGCGGCGCCGCTCGGCCACGACGAGGGCCGTCAGCGCGGCCAGGGCGACCACCACGGCCGCGAGCACCCGCGGTGCCGTGGCCCCCGGTCGGCCGCCCTCGATGAAGGCGTAGGTGGTGGACAGCAGGCCCAGGCCGCCGAGCACCAGGGCGGGCAGGTCGAGCGGCGGGGCCGCTTCGTCCCGGCTCTCCCGGACGACGGCGAGGGACCAGACCAGGGCGAGCAGCACGATCGGCACGTTGACCAGGAAGATCGCCCGCCAGCCCAGGCCGTCGGTGAGGGCGCCGCCGAGCAGCGGGCCGGCGGGCAGGGCGAGGCTGCCGATGCCCGCCCAGACACCGATCGCGCGGGCCCGTTCGGCGGAGTCGGGGAAGGCGCGGCCGATGATCGCCAGGGAGCCGGGCAGCAGCAGGGCGGCGCCGAGGCCCTGCACCACCCGGGCGGCGACCAGGACGGGCACCCCCGGGGCGAGGCCGCAGCCCAGCGATCCGGCACCGAACACGGCGAAGCCGGCCAGCACGACCCGCCGGTGGCCGTACCGGTCCCCGGCCGTGCCGCTGGTCAGCATCAGCGAGGCCAGGGTCAGCGCGTAGCCGTCGACCACCCACTGGAGTCCGCCGACGCCGGTGCCGAGCCCGGAGCCGATGGCGGGCAGGGCGACGTTGACGATCGTCACGTCGAGCAGCACCAGGAAGTAACCGGCGCACATGACGAGAAGGACCGTGGAGGGGGAACCGGCGCGGGTCGGGGGACGCACCGCGCGCCTCAGCAGGGTTGCCGCTGTGTGAGCCATGCCCCACGGGTACCACCCGGGACCGGCCATGCCCCTGTGCGTTACCAGGGATCTCCGGCCACGCGCCCGTGCAGGTGCTGGTCGTGCCAGCCGTCGGCGTGCAGCAGGGCGCTGCGCTGGGTGCCCTCGTAGCCGAACCCGGCCTTCTCGGCCACCCGGCAGGAGGCGGTGTTGGCCGTGGAGTGGCACAGGGTGAGCCGGTGCAGGCCCAGGTCGGTGAGGGCCCAGTGGCTGAGCCGCCGGGCGGCCGCGACGGCGAGGCCGCCGCCGCGTGCCTCGGGCAGCACCCAGTAGAAGACCTCGGCGGTGCCGCCGGCCAGGTCGACGTCGTTCAGCCCGGCGAGTCCGACGGCCGCGCCGCCGGACGGGGCGATGGCCCAGACCGCCCCGGTCTCGGCCTGCCGGCGCGCGTGGATCCGCTCGATGCGCGCCCGGGCCTCGGCTCGGCTGCTCACGGTGAAGAGGTTCCACCGGCTGATGTCCGGGTCCTGCCCGGCGGTGAGCAGGGCGTCCGCGTCGGCGTCGTCGAGGCTCCAGGGGCGCAGGCAGCGGCCGTCGGGCAACGCCAGCACGGGCTGGGCGCCGGCGGCGAGCCGGCCGGCGGGTACGACATCGGGTATGCCGGAGCTGATCGTCACCCGGTGATCATCGCATGGGGGCCGGTCGGCGCGGGGGCAGCCGGTGCAGGGTGACGTCCGCGAGGGTGCCGTCGGCGACGGTGGCCGTCAGATAGGTGCAGTGCGGCTGGCGGCGGCGGTCGGTCGGGGAGCCGGGGTTGAGCAGCCGCAGCCCGCCGGGGGCGGTGGTGTCCCAGGGGATGTGGCTGTGGCCGAAGACGAGGACGTCCAGGTCGGGGAAGCGGTCGGCGCAGCGGGCCTCCCGGCCCTGGGCGGGGCCGGTCTCGTGCACCACGCCGAAGCGCAGCCCGCCCAGTTCGGCGCGGGCCACCTCGGGCAGCCGGGCGCGCAGCTCGGGGCCGTCGTTGTTGCCGTACACGCCGACCAGTCGGCGGCTGCGGCTCTCCAGCAGGTCGAGCGTGGCGGTGTCGACCCAGTCCCCGGCGTGGAACACGACGTCCGCCCGCTCGAGCTCGGCGAGCAGCTGCTCGGGGAGCCGCTTGGCGCGTTTCGGCAGGTGGGTGTCGGACATCAGGAGCAGACGCACGGCGTCAGCCTAGGCGGACCGGGAGGTCAGGCGGCGGACCGTGGCGAGGGTGCCGAGGGCGGCGGCGCCCGCGCCGAGGGCCGTGGCGGCGGGGTGCCGGCTCAGGGTCTGCTGCCAGGACCGGGCGTGGGCGCTGTCGTCGAAGGCGCCGTGGGCGCCCTGGTCGTCGGCGGGGTCGCGGTCGACCGGGGCGAAGAGATTGTCCAGGCCGGAGGGCGGGATGCGGCCGGTCTGCTGGGAGTCGAAGCCGGTGCGGGCCAGATAGCGGTCGAGCAGGGCCGGGGCGAACCGGTTGGCCCAGATGGTGGCGACCGTGCTCGCGCCGACGTAGTACTGCTTGCGGCGCGGATGGTCGGCGGCGTACAGCACACCGCGCGCGGCGACCTCCGGCTGGTAGATCGGCGGCACCGGCATGGGGTGCCGGGACAGCCGGGAGCGCACCCAGTCGAACTGGGGGGTGTTGACGGCGGGCAGCTGGACGACGGTGACGTGCACCTTGCTGCCGCGGTGCAGGAGTTCGGTGCGCAGGGCGGAGGTGAAGCCGTTGATGGCGTGCTTGGCGCCGCAGTAGGCCGACTGGAGCGGGATGGACCGCTCGCCGAGCGCGGAGCCGACCTGCACGATCGTGCCCCGGTCGCGGGGCAGCATACGGGCGAGGGCGGAGCGGGTGCCGTTGACGAAGCCGAGGTAGGTGACCTCGGTGACCCGCCGGAACTCCTCGGCGCTGATCTCCTCGAACGGCGCGAACACGGTGCAGAACGCGCAGTTGACCCAGACGTCGATGGGCCCGAACTCCTGCTCGGCGGCCCGGGCGACGGCCTCGGTCTGCTCGGGGTCGGCCACGTCGGCGGGGTGCACCAGGGGCCGGCCGCCGAGGGCCGCGACCTCGTCGGCCGCCGCCCGCAGCCCGCCCTCGCCGCGCGCGACCAGCACGACGTTCGCCCCGCGGCGGGCGTACAGCCGGGCGGTGGCCCGGCCGACCCCGGCGCTGGCGCCGGTGATGACGACGGTGGTGGGCATGATCGGCTGCTCCTTCCGGTTGCTGCTGCTCACTGCTTCCTGCCTCCCGCTTCCGCCTCCCGCCGGCCGGTGTCAGCCGCGCCTGCCCCGCCGCCGGAGCGCGCGGACGGTGCCCGCTGTCAGGGCGGCGGCGGAGGCGGTCGTCGCGGCGGTGGTCGCCCAGCGGGCCGTACGGGACGGCTCGGGCGGGCGGTCGGCGAGGCGCTCGGGGTGGTCGCTGGGCAGGTTGCCGTCGAGTCCGAGCGCCAGCACCTCGGCGAGGTGCAGGGCGCGCCGGCCGGTGCCGCCCTGCTCGATCTGGGTGCGGCAGCTGAAGCCGTCGGCGAGGACCAGGCTGTCCGGGGCGGCCGCCCGCACGGACGGCAGGACGCCCAGTTCCGCGACGGCCATGGACACCTCGTGGTGGCCGCGTTCGAAGCCGAAGTTGCCGGCCAGGCCGCAGCAGCCCTCGTCGAGGACGTCGGCGTCGAGGTGGGCGCGGCGCATGAGTTCGCGGTCGGCGTCGAACTTGGTGACGGCGTGCTGGTGGCAGTGGGTCTGCACGGTGGCCTGCCGGGCGAGCTGCGGCGGCCGCCAGCCTTCGGGGGCGTGGTGGACGAGCTGTTCGGCGAAGGTGCGGACCTGTCCGGCCAGCCGCTGGACGTCCTGGTCGGCCGGGAGGAGTTCGGGGGCGTCGGCGCGGAACACCGCCGTACAGGACGGTTCCAGGCCGATGACCGGGGTGCCGGCCTCCAGGTAGGGGGCCAGGACGCCGAGGGTGCGGCGCAGCACCCGCTTGGCGGCGGGCAGTTGCCCGGTGGAGATCCAGGTCAGCCCGCAGCACACGGGCTCGGTGGGCACGGCGACCCGGAACCCGGCGTCCTCCAGCACGCGGACGGCGGACCGGGCGACGGCCGGGTGGAAGTAGGTGCTGAAGGTGTCGGGCCACAGCAGGACCGTGCGCGGGTCGGCCGGGTCGGGATCCTCGCCGCCGCGCTCCCGCCACCACTGCACGAAGGACCGCTCGGCGAAGACGGGTGCCGAGCGGGCGCCGTCCACGCCGGCCAGCCGTTTGCCCACGGCGGCGAGGCCGGGCGCGTGCAGCGCGGAGTTGACCAGGGCCGGGGCGGCCCGGGACAGCCGGGCCCACACCGGGAGCCAGCCCATCGCGTAGTGCGCCATGGGCCGGACCCGGCCGGCGTAGTGCTGGGAGAGGAACTCGGCCTTCAGGGTCGCCATGTCGACCCCGGTCGGGCAGTCCGACTTGCAGCCCTTGCAGGCCAGGCAGAGGTCGAGCGCGTCGCGTACGGCGGTGGAGCGCCAGCCGTCCTCGATCACGGAGTCGGCGTGGCCGCCGAGCATCTCGAACAGCAGCCGGGCCCGCCCGCGCGTGGAGTGCTCCTCCTCCCTGGTGGCCCGGTAGGAGGGGCACATCACGCCGCCGGAGTGGCCGCGGCAGTTGCCGATGCCGACGCAGCGCAGCACGGCCCGGCCGAAGGAGTGGTCGTCCTCGGGGAAGCCGAAGTGGGTCTCGGGGGTGGCGGGCCGCCAGGTGGGGCCGAGGCGCAGCTGTCCGTCGACGGGATTGGGGTGCACGATCTTGCCGGGGTTCATCCGGTTCCCGGGGTCGAAGAGCGCCTTCAGCTCGCCGAACGCGGTGACGAGCCGTTCGCCGAACATGCGGGTCAGCAGCTCGCCGCGGGACTGGCCGTCGCCGTGCTCGCCGGAGAGCGAGCCGTCGTAGGAGACGACCAGGTCGGCGGCGCGTTCCAGGAAGCGGCGGAACCGGGCGACGCCGTCGGCGGTGCGCAGCCCGAAGGGGATGCGGGTGTGCACACAGCCTTGCCCGAAGTGGCCGTACAGGGACGGGTGGTCGTAGTCGAACTCGGCGAACAGGCCCTTGAGGTCGCGCAGGTAGTCGCCGAGCCGCTCGGGCGGTACGGCGGAGTCCTCCCAGCCCTCCCAGGTCTCCCGGTCGTCGGGCGGGCGGGCGGTGACGCCGAGCCCGGCCTCGCGGGCCCTCAGCATCCGCTGCTCGCGCTCGGGGTCGTCGGAGAAGGCGACGGTGCTGTCCTTCTCGTCCCGGCCGACGGCCCGCAGCAGGGCGTGCGCCTGCTCGTCCACGTCCTCCTGGCTGTCGCCGCTGTACTGCACCATCAGCCAGCTGTCGCCCTCGGGCAGCACGGCGAGGGAGTCGAGATGGGCGCCCTCCTCCCGCATCAGCTGGGCCATCCGCCCGTCCAGCGCCTCCAGCTGGCTGGGCGAGCAGTGTTCCAGCAGCTGGGGTACGTCGTCGGCGGCGGCGCAGATGTCGTCGTAGCCGAGCACCAGCAGCGACTGGTACGGCGGCACGGGCACCAGGTCGAGTTCCGCGCGCAACACGGTGACCAGGGTGCCCTCGCTGCCGACGAGCGCCTTGGCCACGTCGAAGCCGTTCTCGGGCAGCAGCGAGTCGAGGTTGTAGCCGGAGACCCGGCGCGGGATCTTGGGGTAGCCGCGGCGGATGTCGGCGAGGTAGGCGCCGGCGATGCGGTCGAGCCCGGCGTAGATCTCGCCGAGCCGGCCGCCGCCGGCGATGATCCGGGCCCGTTCGTCGGGCGGGGTGGGGCCGACCCAGGCGCGCTGCCCGTCGTAGGTGAGGATCTCCAGCCGCCGGACGTTGTCGACGGTCTTGCCGTACGCCTGGGCGGAGGCGCCGCAGGAGTTGTTGCCGATCATGCCGCCCAGCGCGCAGTGGCTGTGGGTGGACGGTTTGGGCCCGAACTGGAGCTTGTGCCGGGCGAGTCGCCGGTTGAGTTCGTCCAGGACGATCCCGGGCTCCACGACACAGGTGCGCCGGTCGGGGTCGACGGAGATCAGTCCGGTGCAGTACTTGCTCCAGTCGATCACCACGGCGGTGTTGGTCGTCTGTCCGGCCAGGCTGGTGCCGCCGCCCCGGGACAGCACGGGGGCGTCGAAGCGTGCGCACACCGCCAGCGCCCGGGCGCCCGCCTCCACCGTGCGGGGGACGACGACGCCCAGCGGGGGCTGCCGGTAGTTGGAACCGTCCGTGGCGTAGGCGCCGCGGCTGCCCGCGTCGAACCGGATCTCGCCGTCCACCTCGGCCCGGAGGGCGGCCTCCAGGCCGGATGTGTCCGCAGCGGTCATCTGCGCTCCCTGTTCTCACCGTTCTCACCGATGTGCTGCCGGGCTGTGGGGTCCGGGGACCGGCGAGTACCCGGCAATTCCGCGGGCAAAGCCGAACCGACCGCCGCCGGCTGGTCACCGTGGGCGAGGACGGGCGGGCGCAGGGGTTCAGTCCTCGCCGCGCACGATGTTGTCCTCGGCTGCCGGGCCCTGCCGTCCGGTGCCGGCGCCGGTCACGACGGCGGGCAGGCAGGTGCGCACCGCCCCGTCCCGTCGGCGTCCGGTCTTCGTCCGGCCGGTCTCGGCGCGGGGGGCGGCTTTCTCACTGGTGTGCGCGGTCACGTCGGTCATCTTCCTTCTGCGTCCCCGCGCCCGGCGGAAGGCTCTCGTGTTGCCGCCGGGCCCTGGGGGGCGCGTGTGCGATGTGTTCGGCCGGGTCCCCGCGCCGGGGGTTTTCGAAACCTTGCCGGTCAGCAGTCAGCGGGCAGGTGCGGTGCCGGTCAGCGTCAGGTGCGGTGCCGGTCAGCGTCAGGTGCGGTGCCGGTCAGCGTCAGGTGCGGCCGCCGCCCCCGCCACCGAAGGACCCGCTGGACCCGGGCGACCAGCGCGCCCTGCGCTGGTCGTCGGCGCGGCGGCTGCGGATGTTGCCGAGCTGGTGGGGCGTCAGACGCTCACTCTCGTCCGCCGCCCGCGGCACCTCGTGCGGCTCGCGCATCTCGCTGACCTCGTGGACCGGCCCGGTCGGCGGCAGCACGGGCTGCTCCTCGGGCCGTGGCGGCGCCGGTTCGCGCTCGCGCACCTTGAAGCCGAGACGGAAGGCCCAGAGGAGTCCGGCGGCACAGGCGACCCCGGCGACCAGGATGAGGACGTATCCGAAGACCTGCGCACCGGCGGCTGCTTCGGACCTGACGTGGCTGGCGTACATGGCGATGTCCATGCGCCCCGGGTACCCACCCGGGCCGCGCGTACGACCGGGGGTGTGCAGGGCGTGGCGCTGCCGGGGCCAGGGCCGGCCGCGAGTAGCGTCACCAGAGATGACCGAAACGCCCGATGTGCCGGAAACCCATGAGATCGTCGTCCGCTACCTGGCCCCCGCCCCGCGGCCCGGCCGGACCCTGCTGCGCTGGCTCGCCACCACGGACCACAAGGTGATCGGCCGGCTGTACATGGTGACGTCGTTCTGCTTCTTCCTGTTCGCCGGGCTGCTGGCACTCGGGATGCGCGCCGAACTGGCACGGCCGGGGCTCCAGTTCCTGAGCCTGCACGGCTACGACCAGTTCTTCACGATCCACGGCACGATCATGATGCTGCTGTTCGCGACCCCGATGTTCGCCGGGTTCGCCAACGCCGTCATGCCGCTCCAGATCGGTGCGCCGGACCTGGCGCTGCCCCGGCTGAACGCGCTGTCGTACTGGATGTACCTGTTCGGGGCGCTGATGGTGGTGTCCGGTTTTCTGGTGCCGGGCGGGGCCGCCGCGTTCGGCTGGTTCGCCTACGCGCCGCTGAACAGCGCCTACTTCTCGCCCGGCGCGGGCGGCGACCTGTGGGCGATGGGCCTGGTGGTCACCGGTGTGTCGACGACCCTGACCGCGGTCAACTTCATCACCACGATCGTGGCCCTGCGCGCCCCGGGGCTGACCATGTTCCGGATGCCGATCTTCACCTGGAACGTGCTGTTCACCTCGATCCTGATCCTGCCCGCGTTCCCGGTGCTGACGGCCGCGCTGCTGGCGCTGGAGGCGGACCGGAAGTTCGGGGCGCATGTGTTCGACGCGGCGAACGGGGGCGCGCTGCTGTGGCAGCACCTGTTCTGGTTCTTCGGGCATCCGGAGGTCTACATCGTGGCGCTGCCGTTCTTCGGGATCATCTCGGAGATCGTCCCGGTGTTCTCCCGCAAGCCGCTGTTCGGCTATCTGCCGATGATCGGCGCGACCATCGCGATCACGATGCTGTCGGCGGTGGTGTGGGCGCACCACATGTTCGCCACGGGCGCGGTGCTGCTGCCGTTCTTCTCCGTGATGTCGTTCCTGATCGCGGTGCCCACCGGCATCAAGTTCTTCGCCTGGATCGGGACGATGGTGAACGGGTCGGTGTCGTTCGAGACACCGATGCTGTGGGCGATGGGCTTCCTGATGTCCTTCCTGCTCGGCGGGTTGAGCGGGGTGCTGATCGCCTCCCCGCCGCTGGACTTCCATCTCACCGACACCTACTTCATCGTGGCGCACCTGCACTATGTGCTGTTCGGCACCGTGGTGTTCGCGATGTTCGCGGGGTTCTACTTCTGGTGGCCGAAGTTCACCGGGAAGATGCTGGACGAGCGGCTCGGCAAGGTGCACTTCTGGCTGCTGTTCCCGGCGTTCCAGCTCACCTTCCTGGTGCAGCACTGGCTGGGCGAGGCGGGGATGCCGCGCCGGTACGCCGACTATCTCCCGTCGGACGGGTTCACGCTGCTCAACACCCTGTCGTCGGCGGGCGCGTTCCTGCTGGGCGTGTCCACCCTGCCGTTCCTGTACAACGTCTGGCGCACCGCGGCCAGGGGCGAGCGGGTCGGCGCCGACGACCCCTGGGGCTGGGGCCGGGGCCTGGAGTGGGCCACCTCCTGTCCGCCGCCCCGGCACAACTTCACGGCGCTGCCCCGGATCCGCTCCGAGTCGCCCGCGTTCGACCTGCACCATCCGGAGGTCGACAGTCCGGCCGGGGAGGAGCTGGCACGATGAAGGCCGAGTCGATGCTGTTCGGCGGGGTCGCGCTGTTCTTCGGCGGGTCGGCCGCGCTGTACGGGGTGTGGTCGGGCGACGAGACCGGCACCGTGGCGCTGGTCGTCGCGTGTGGGATGGCGGGGCTGGTGTCGTTCTTCTGCCTGATCCAGTTCCGGCGGCGGGGCTCCCGCGCGCAGGACCGGACGGAGGCGGAGGTCGCGGACGCCGCTGGGCCGGTGGCGTTCTTCCCGGACGAGAGTGTGTGGCCGGTGGTCACCGCGCTGGGATTCGCGGTGACGGCGACCGGTGTGGTCTACGGGCTGTGGCTGTTCCTCATCGGGCTGGGCGTTCTGGCTCGCGGGGTGTACGGGATGGTGTTCCAGTACGCGCACCGGTGAGCGGCCTGCGCGGGGCGCCGGGCCGGAACGACCCGACGGGCTCGTGGTCGCTGTCGTAGCCGCCGGAGACGCTCTGTGTGACCTCCCCGGTGGGCACGCCCTCCTCGAGCCGCTCGCGCTCGGCCTCGGTGAGGGCCCGGCACAGCCAGCGGGTCACCGTGAAGGCCAGCAGGGGCGCCACGACCAGGGCGATGCGCAGCACCCAGGTGAGGGCGTTCACGGAGATGTGGAAGGTCTGGGCGATCACGTCGTTTCCGCCGGCCAGCAGCAGGACGACGTAGAACACCGTGCCGGCCACGCCGAGCCCGGTGCGTACGGGGCGTTCGCGGGGCCGGTCGCACAGGTGCTGTTCGCGCTGCCGCTCCCCCGTCAGGCGCTGCTCCACGAAGGGATAGGCGTACAGGACCGCGAAGAGCAGGCCGGGCAGCACGACTGCCGGGAGCAGCACGTTCCACATGAAGGTGTGCCCGGCGACCGTGGTCTCCCACGGCGGTACGAGGCGCAGCGCGCCCTCCAGGAAGCCGACGTACCAGTCGGGCTGGGAGTCGGTGGAGGCCTGGTCGGGGCGGTAGGGGCCGTAGACCCAGACGGGGTTGATCTGCGCCAGGCCGGCGAGCAGCACCAGGACGCCGGAGACGGTGAGGGCCAGGCCGGTGGAGGACGCCGCGAACTGCGGGACCAGGGGCTTGCCGACGGAGTTGCGGTTGGTGTGCCCGGGGCCGCGCCAGTGGGTGTGTTTCAGGTAGAACACCAGGATCAGGTGCACGGTGACCAGGCCGATCAGTACGCCGGGCAGCAGCAGGATGTGCACGGGGTAGAGCCGGGTGATGATGTCGTGGCCCGGGTACTGGCCGCCGAAGACGAAGAACGCGACGTAGGTGCCGACCACCGGGAGCGAGGCCATGATCCCCTGGGCGATGCGCAGGCCGGTCCCGGAGAGCAGGTCGTCGGGGAGCGAGTAGCCGGCGAACCCCTCGGCGAGCGAGACGACGAACAGGGTGAGCCCGATGACCCAGTTCGCCTCGCGGGGCCTGCGGAAGGCGCCGGTGAAGAAGATCCGCAGCATATGGGTGCCGATGGCGGCGACGAAGACCAGCGCGGCCCAGTGGTGGGTCTGCCGCATCAGCAGTCCGCCGCGGACGTCGAAGCTGATCCGGAGGGTGGAGTCGAAGGCCTCCGACATCCGGACCCCGCGCAGGGGCGTGTACGGGCCCGCGTAGACGACCTCGCGCATCTCCGGCTTGAAGAACAGCGTCAGCCAGACCCCGGTGACGATGAGCACCAGCAGGCTGTACAGGGCGATCTCGCCGAGCAGGAAGGACCAGTGCTCGGGAAACGCCTTGCGCAGCAGCGAGCCGCCCTCGGTGAGCGGCAGTCTGGCGTCGACGGCGTCGGCGAACCGTTCGGCGCGGCGGGTGGTGCGGCGGGCGGCGCGGCGGGCGGCGCCCCTCACCGCTCCTCCGGGGCCGCCGCCGCCCGCTCCACCTCCGCCTCGATCTCGGCGCGCGGCCGGCCCGTCTGCTTGGCGTACTCACTCACCGCGCTCTGCACGTCCCGGGCCAGGTCCCGCCAGGCCCGCAGGGCGGTCTCGTAGGTGCCCGACTGGGCACCGGTCATCCCCCGCTCGGCGGGTGGGCCATAGGTGCTGCGCAGCTCCTCGACGGTGGCGTGTGCCGCCTCGGCCGCGCGCTGCTTCTGCACCAGTTCCTCGAAGGTGTGTGCCACACCACTCGACCCTAGGCACGCGGACCGGATTGCGCCTGTCCAACGGCCCGGGAAGCACCCGTGTGGCGGCCGCGGGCCCGTGCTGACCGTCCAGGACGAGCCCGTCCGGGACGAACGCCAAGCACCTGTGTGGCCGGGGGCAGAAGCACACGCCGGCCATCCCGGACGAGCCGCCGGCCGGGGGGTGTCTCACGGGTCGGGGGTGAGTTCTGCCCAGACCTGTTTGCCGCCGCTGACCGGGACCGTTCCCCAGGCCGCCGAAACCGCTTCGACCAGCAGGATGCCCCGGCCGCCGGTGGCTTCCCAGCCGATGTCGGTGGGCTTGACCGGGCTGCGCGGTGAGGTGTCGGCGACGGCGAGCCGCAGCCGGTGGTTGACCAGGCTGAGGTCGAGCCGGACCGGGCCGTCGGTGTGCACCAGCGCGTTGGTGACGAGTTCGGAGACGATCAGCAGGGCCGCGTCCATCGTGTCCGGCGAGACGTTCCAGGTGCGCAGGGTGCGCCGGGTGAAGCGGCGGGCGTGCCGGGCGGCCTCCGGCACCCGCCACACCGTCCAGCTCTCCCGCAGCGGGCAGACGGCCAGGCCGTCGTACCGCATCAGCAGCAGGGCGACGTCGTCGCCGCGGTGCGCGCCCGCGAGCAGGGTGTCGGCGACCTGGCCGAGGTGGGCGGGGTCGGCGGCGGCGAGGTCGTGGGCGAGCCGGTCCATGCCGGTGTCGAGGTCGGTCTCGGGGGACTCCACCAGCCCGTCGGTGGTCAGCGCGAGCAGCGTGCCGGGGGTGAGCCGCAGCGGGGTCATCGGGAACTCGGCCCGGTCCAGCACCCCGAGTGGCGGCCCGCCCTCGGACCCCACGGTCTCGGTGCCGCCGTCCGGATGGCGCAGCAGCGGCGGCAGGTGGCCGGCCCGCACGATCCACGCGGTGCCCTGCTCCATGTCGACGTCGACGTAGGCGCAGGTGGCGAAGAGGTCGGTCTCCATCTCCAGCAGCAGCCGGTTGGCGTGGGCGACGACCACGTCGGGGGCGTGGCCCTCGGTGGCGTAGGCGCGCAGCGCGGTGCGCATCTGGCCCATCAGGGTGGCGGCGCCCGCGTTGTGGCCCTGGACGTCGCCGATGACCAGGGCCACGTGGTTGTCGGCGAGCGGGATCACGTCGTACCAGTCGCCGCCGACCTCCAGCCCCGCGGTGGTGGGCAGGTAGCGGGCCACGGCGACCGCGCCGGGCAGCCGGGGCAGCCGGCGCGGCAGCAGGGTGCGCTGGAGCATGCCGACGAGCTCGTGCTCGGCGTCGAAGGCGTGGGCGCGCAGCAGGGCCTGTCCGGTCAGACTGGCGCAGGCGGTGAGCAGGGCCCGTTCGTCGGCGCCGAACTCGTGCGGGTCGTCCCAGCCGATCAGGCAGGCGCCGGCCATCCGGCCGCCGGCGGGCAGCGGCAGCACGGCGAGGCCGCCGGGGCCCACCTCGGCGAGCGCGGGTTCGAGCGGGCTGCCGGCGGGCCAGATGCGGGCGCGGCCCTGGCGCAGGGCGGCGGCGAGGGTGGGCATGGCGCGCACGGGCGCGTCGGGCCACTCGGTGCGCCACTCGCTGCGCCACACCTCGGGCCAGGACTCGGGTTCGGGCGGGTCGAGGACGGTGACGACGAGCCGGTCGTTCTCCAGTTCGGCGAGCGCGATCCGGTCGGCCTGGAGCGGTCGGCGCAGGGCGGCGACGACGGCCTTGCCGACGTCCTTGACGGTGCCGGCGGTGGCCAGGGCGGCGGCCAGCCGCTGCACCCGGGCCACGTCGGTGACGTCGGACCGCAGGGTGGAGGCGTCGGCGACGGTGCCGACGAGCCGGGCGGGGCGGCCCTCCCCGGCGGGCAGCAGCCGGCCGCGCAGCCTCAGCCACCTGGGGGACCCGGAGGCCTGGCGGACGCGGAACTCCAGTTCCCGGTCGCCGATGGTCATGTGGTCGGCCTCGACGACGGACATCAGGGCGGGCAGGTCCTCCGGCACGGTGAGGGCGAGCAGTGTCTCCACCCGGCCGTCGAAGGCGTCCCGGCCGATGCCGAACAGCCGCAGCAGGGCGTCGCCGACGTCGATCCGCCCGGTGTCCATGGACAGGCTGAAGGCGTCGGCGGTCAGCTCGCCGTTGTCGGTGACGGCCGCCGCGGCGGGTACGGCGACCGCGTGGGCGATCCGGCGCAGACAGGCCCGGTCGTCGGTGCCGAAGCCGCCGGGCTGCTCGCTCACCGCCAGCAGGCAGCCGCCGTCGCGGCCGCCGAGCGGCAGGGCGGCCACCGAGAAGTCCCGGGCGGGGGTGCGGCGCGCCTCGGGGCAGTCGGCCAGCTCCGCCGGGCCGAGCCACAGCGGGCGCCCGGTGCGGTGCGCCTGGGCGGCCGGGGAGCCGCCGGTGACCGGATAGCCGTCCTTGAGCCCGTACAGGGTGCGGGGCAGCCCCGCCGACTCGGCCAGCCACAGCACCGCGGGATCGCCGCCCGGCGCGTACACCCCGGCGAACGCCGCCCCGGCGAACACCAGCGCCTGTTCCAGGACACGGCGCAGGCGGTCGGGTGCCCCGGGGTCCGCGGCGAGTGTCTCCAGGGCGATTTCGGCGCGCTCGGCTCTGGTTCCGTGTACCGCGGCGCCCTCACTGACCACGCCGCCATTACAGCGCTTATACGACCGCCGCGCAGCCCCTGTGCCGTTCCCCCATGGGACCCGGTCGGCGCTTTCGCGGCGGCGGCCCGTGGACCTCGATCGAAACCAAGGTGCGCGAGGGCGCACATGCGGTGTCCGTACGCCGCCCCGCGCTTCGCCTGCCCACGCATGGGCCGGGGTGGACGGGGTATATGGATCGCCCCCCGAGGCCTTGTGAGCGCAGGTCGGGTGGCGTGGCGGGGCACGGACGGAGCGCTCGCCGTGCGCCGGGCGCGCCCGCGAGGGAGCCTGGAGCGCGGGGCGCCGCGCGCCGTACGAGGAGGTGGTCGGCGTGTCCGACGGGCCGGGGCCGAGACAGGCGCCCGCGGCCGGCCAGCTGCCGACCGGCCGGCCGGTGCTGTCGCTCGCGCTGGTCTCCCTGCTGGAGGAGGTGCACGCGCACTCCGGCGCCGTCTATCTGCTCCGGCCGGACGAGCCGGTGCTGGAGATGGCGGTGAAGGCGGGCATGCCCAGGGCCTTCACGGCGCCCTGGGAGCGGGTGGGGCTGAGCGCGCCGATCCCGGTCGCGGAGGCGGTACGCGAGCGGCGGCTGGTCTGGGTGAGCGGCGAGGAGGAGATGGCCCGCCGCTTTCCGCGGATCGCGGTGGTGCTGCCGTACCCGTTCGCGCTGGCCGCCGCGCCCGTGGCGACCGCGCGGAAGGTGTACGGCGCGCTGTTCGTGACCTGGCCCGGCGCGCATCCGCCGGAGCTGTCCGAGGGCGAGCGCAGGCATCTGACGGCGGCCTGCGAGCGGCTGGCGCTGCGGCTGGAGCGGGCCGCCGCGGAGAACCGGCCGATCACCCACGAGGCCGATGTGCTCGCGGCGCCCGTGCCGGGCATGGGGAACACGCTGGGCTCGGTGGAGGCGGCGCGGATGGTGGCCCGGCTGCCGTACGGGCTGGTGTCGCTGGATCTGCACGGCCGGATCGGCTTCGTCAACCAGGCCGCCGCCGAGCTGCTGGGGAAACCGCCGGACCACCTGCTCGGCACGCTGCCGTGGGTGTCGGTGCCCTGGCTGAACGACCCGATGTACGAGGACCGCTACCGGGCGGCGCTGATCAGTCAGCAGGTCACCTCGTTCGTGGCGCTGCGTCCGCCGGGCGAGTGGCTGTCGTTCCGGCTGTATCCGAACACGACCGGGCTGAGCGTGCGGATCAGCCGGGCCCGGGCGGTGGCCGAGATGGCGCGCGCCGCCCCGCCGACGGGGTCGGGGCCGTCCCGTCTGGTGACGATCTCGCAGGTGCTGAGTCTGGCGGGCGCGCTGACCGAGGCGGTGGGGGTGCAGGACGTGATCCAGCTGGTCTGGGACGAGGTGGCTCCGGCGGTCGGCAGTCAGGCGCTGGTGGTGCTCGGCACCGAGGGCGGCCGGCTGCACGTGCTGGGACACCGGGGGTACGGCGACCCGCACATCGTGGAGCGGTTCGACGGGCTGCCGCTGTCCGAGCGGACCCCGGGCACCCAGGCGCTGAACAGCGGCGTACCCGGGTTCTTCGACTCGCGGGAGCAGCTGGAGCGGCTGTACCCGAACCGGGGCGAGACCCCGGACGGCTTCGCGGCCTGGGCCTATCTGCCGCTGATCGCGTCCGGGCGGCCGGTGGGCACCTGTGTGCTGGCCTACGCCGAACCGCATGTCTTCCCCGCCGACGAGCGGGCGGTGCTGACCTCGCTCGGCGGGCTGATCGCCCAGGCCCTGGAGCGGGCCCAGCTGTACGACGCCAAGCACCGGCTCGCCCACGGGCTGCAACAGGCGCTGCTGCCGCACACGCTGGTGCCGCCGCCGGGCATCGAGGCCGCCGCCCGCTATCTGCCGGCCATGCACGGGATGGACATCGGCGGGGACTTCTACGACCTGGTGCCGACCGGGCCGTTCTCGGCGGCGGCGATCGGGGACGTGCAGGGCCACAATGTGCGGGCGGCGGCGCTGATGGGGCAGATCCGTACCGGGGTCCGCGCGTACACCACGGTCGGGCAGGCGCCGCACGAGGTGATGAGCAGCACCAACCGGCTGCTGATCGACCTCGGCGCGGAGCTGTTCGCCAGCTGTCTGTATCTGCGGCTGGACCCGGCGCGGGGGCGGGCCGTGATGGCGCGGGCGGGGCATCCGCCGCCGCTGCTGCGACGGCCCGACGGGCGGGTGCGGGTGCTGGACCTGGCCGGCGGTCCCCTGCTGGGCATCGACGCGGAAGCCGTCTATCCGACGACCGAGGTGTCCCTCGCGCCCGGTTCGGTGCTCGTCCTCTACACGGACGGGCTGGTGGAGTCCCCGGGGGCCGACATCGAGGACGCCCTGGTGGAGCTGGGCGGGCTGCTCGCGGAGGCCGGCGACCAGCCGTTGGAGAGCCTCGCGGACGCGGTGATCCGGCACAGCGCGGGCCCGTGCTGACCGTCCAGGACGAGCCCGTCCGGGACGAACGCCAAGCACCTGTGTGGCCGGGGGCAGAAGCACACGCCGGCCATCCCGG